>DASSNZ010000226.1:0-7514 GCA_035701135.1 Verrucomicrobiia bacterium | reverse complement strand
ATCTCGGCTACCAGCATTTCTTTCTCTGGGTCATGCTGGCGACAATTCCGGGTTTTCTTGTGACAGCGCTGATTCCTCTGGACGCGCAGTTTGGGAAGAAAAGGGTCGGACAAGGAGCGCGGGTGAAAAGGGTTGAATAAGTCAAAATCAGTCAAATGAGTTACATCAGTTAAATAATGGAACTCGAACGATTCAACTCGCGATTTCCCATTTAACTTATTTTAACCCTTTTAACCCACCGCCTTATTTAACTTTTTCCATCCCTGACAAACAGCGTGAGCGATGCCGTGAATCCGTGCAGAAAACTTTTTTCGCCGACCGGCCCGATTTCGCCGTTGCAAAAAAATCCCGCCACCCCGACCGGGCCGAACTGCTCCTGAACGCTCTTTGCATCGTGATTCGGACGGCCAAACAGATTCTGCCCGCGTCCGTTGCAACTGCAAAGACAGCCGCCGTAAATCGTCGCGCCTTCCAGTTTTTTTCCCGCGCGCGCGAGCAATTCGCTCATGTCTTCCATCGCCGCCGAGGCGGAGCGCCGCTGAAATTGCATTGTCTGGCCTGCGCGCGGAAAAGCGCCCACTGCCACGCTGCCCGTTTGCGGGTCCGCGCCTAACAGATTGCGAATCAAAAAATCGCCGCGATGAAAATCCTCAAGGTACTCATTCACGACCAGGCCGATGAATAAATTACCGCGGGCGACTTTTTGTTCATGCGCAGAAAGTTGGTTGAAGGTTTCGGCAAGGACCTCGTAAGCCGGGCGATTTCCGATTTCGTGAATGAGATTGTCCTCGACGCGCGTCAATGTCCACGTCTCGCCAATCGGCGTGCAGCCCTGCGAAATCACCGTCGCGAGTTTGACATCGCCGCCGATGGAAATCGCCACGCCCCCGGCCTCGAACACTTCGTCGTTCAGGTAAATTTGCGTTCGTTGCTCGGGAAACTTGCCGCTCGCCAATCCGCCGGTGATGGGCAGCGGCGCGTAAGCTTCGTTCCACGAGCGCAACCACGTTTCGCTGTCGAGATGAAATGGATCAATAAAAACCAGCCAGCCATTGGTTTGCTCCGGTTCAACGCCCGTTTCCAATCGCCAATAACCGGGGCCGTTTGCTTCCTCGACCTGTTCCTGGACGAAATGAACCGCATTCAGTTTTGCGCCGGGCAGCGAATAAATTCCGAGGACCAGCCCGGCGTTTTCCTCGATTTCCTCGCCGTTGAAAATCAGGTTCTGACTGGAACACCCGGCAAGCAACGGAATCTGCGCGTGAACACGAACGATTTCCAGAATCTGTTTTGCGCGATCAAAAAATCGCGGTGACATGAAAATCAACCCGAGATCCGCCGGCGCGCGTAAATCCGAACGCAATTGCTCGGCCCATTTTTGCAAACCGGCTTCGTCGAAATCACCGCCCCAATGCGCCGCAACGGAAAATTCGGTGTTCACAAGGAAAACTTAGCGACCGTATAAATGAAAGCAAACCCGGAAATCCGATTCCGCACGTTCGGATCCGGGCCGGAGAAATCCTGCCTTTTTCTTTTCCTCATCGCCGAAGATCCGTCACGCGCCGATTTTTCTTTTTCCTTCGGTCGCGTGCGTGTTCATTGATGCCGATGAAAGCTGTTATTCTCGCCGCCGGCAAAGGCACGCGCATGAGGGAACTCACGCGGGACATTCCCAAACCCATGCTGAAAGTGCGCGGAAAACCGATTCTCGAACACATCATCGAAGGCATTCTCGCGGCGGGAATTCGCGAGATATTCATCGTCACCGGTTTCGGCGCGGACGTGATCGAATCGCATTTTCAAAACGGCTCAAAATGGAACGCGCGCATAGCTTACGGTCGCCAGGTCGTTCAGGACGGAACCGGCAAAGCGCCGGAACTCGCAAAGGAATTCATCGGCGCATCGCCGTTTTTGCTGACGTATGGCGACATTCTCGTCAAACCGGAAACGTATCGGCAAATGATCGGGCGCTTTCGCGAGGACGCATTTTCAGGCGTCATCACGGTGACGCGCGGACAGGACGTGACGAAAGGCGGATTGAATTTTTTCGACGAACAATTTCGCCTGAGGCAAATCGTGGAAAAACCCGGACCGGAACGACTGGAACAATTGCGCGCCGACGGCTGGCTCAAGGCGGGCGAGCCGGTCTGGTACAACGCGGGAATTTATATTTTCGAGCCGTCGCTGTTTGAAGCCACGGCCCGGCTGGAAAAATCTCCGCGCGGCGAATACGAATTGACCGACGCCATCAACGCGCTCATCGCATCGAATAAAAAAATCGCCGGTCTGGAAATTCAGGGGCGCTGGGTGGACGTGCGCGATCCGGAAGTTCTGGCCGCGTTGGAAAAAGAAAGCGCGTCGCCGGAAAGTTGAAAAAATTTGAAAATGAAGACGGGAATTCGATTCCGAATTTTCGTGAAATTCAAATCACGAATTTCGGTTCATGAATGTCGCCAAGCCCGTGTTTGGCTGATAATTCCATAAATTTCCTCAGCCCGCGCTTTTCGTCCGCGCCAAGGTGATAATGAATATGCCAGCCAAGGTAATCTTTCCGGAATTCGTAATCGTATTCCGTGCGGTTCCGAATGATATGCTCCAGCGTGTCGAGTCCGAAATCCCGCGCTTCGCGCAAACGTTTGCGCAACACGTCATTTTCCACGCCCCGACGCAACGCCCACACCGCAAAAACAAACGGCAGCCCGGTCAATTCAAACCATGCCGCGCCCAAATCCAGAACCTCGTGCTCATGCGGCCCCAGAACAAAATCCAGCGCCGGATCGCCGATCAACAGGGCGTAATCCGGCAGTTCCGAAGTCTGATAACTCGCGAGCGGCTTGAATTCCGGTTTCAATCCGCGCTCGGCCAGAAGCACGCGTAAAAGACTCACGCTCGTCAGCGATGCCGTGTCGCAAAACACTTCCGTCATTTCCGCCAGCGGTTTCCGGTGCGCGAGCAAAACGCTTTTTACTTCGCCGAGCGACGCGATGGCAATGCCGTCCAGAATATCGTAACGATCGCTGAACAAAACTTCCGTCACGCTTACCAGCGCGGCGTCCAGTTCGTCGCGACGCAGCATTTCCGCAAGTTTTGATGGCGTGGCGAAAACGATTTCGTCCTCCAACCCGCGCGTCAGAGGAACCGCATTCAGATAACGAACCGAGCCGACGCGAAATGGCGCGAGCGATTGCTCCAGGAAATTTTCGCGCTGGCGATTGACCGCGCGCTGCTCGTGCTCGACGCGGCGCGCGATTTCCTCCGCCGATTCCGGCGTCGCCATTTTAAGTTTCGGAATGCCTTGATCGAAATCCATTTATTCCAATCCGACCAGTTTTCGCACCGCGGCGTCGTTCGCGAGTTTGTCTTTCGTGACGAGAACGGTGCCGGTGTCAATGACCGCCGGGACTTTTTCTTTTTTCACCACCTTGTAAAGCGTCTGAATTGCGAGATAACCCATGTGCTCGGGATTTTGCGCGACGAGCGCGTCTATTTTTCCGTCCTGCAAATCTTCGATCAGTTTTTTCGAAGTGTCGAATCCGACAAATTTGACGTTCACCTTCACGCCGCTTTTTTGCAAGTCCTCCAAAGCCGATCCGACGCCGATGGTCGAATAAAGATTGCACGCGAAAATTCCGTCAAGATTGAGCACGCCGTTTTTCACGAATTTTTCAAGCGTGTTCGCCGCCGCGGTTTTACAGCCTTCGATTGTTCCCGTGTCCGGATAAGGATCCGCCGCGACCGTGAAACCGGCGGCCTTCGCCGCGGAAATAAATCCCGCCGCGCGCGCTTCGGTGCTGCCGGTTCCCTGCACAAATCTCATGCACATGACGCGCGCGCCTTTTTTATTGCCGATCAGTCGCGCCAATTCCTGTCCGCCGATTTCGCCGCCTTTTTTATTGTCGGTCGCGATAAAACTCGACTGCGCCTTGCTGTCCACCGCCGAATCGAAAATCACGACCGGAATTCCGGCTGCGACTGCATTTTCCACCTGCTTGCGCATCGCGCGTTCGTTGAGCGGCGCGAGCGCGATTCCGTCCACGCCGAGATTGACCATGTTTTCGATGATCTTGTTTTGCTCCGCGATTTCCGTTTCGGTGACGGTTCCCTCCCACTTGAGATTGACGCCCAATTCCTGCGCGGCTTTGCGCGCGCCGCGAGCGACGGTTTCCCAATATTCGCCGCCAGTGCTTTTTGGAATGGCGACGAGCGTCAATGTTTTACCCGCGGCGCGGGTGACTGGAATGAACGCGGCCAACACGCCGCAAACAAGCGCGGCAATAAGTATCTTGTTTCGCATGATGTTCAAATGATTGTGTTTATTTTTTGACGTATCGCGCGGTTGAAAAGTTCATCGCGGATTCAACCGAACCTTCGCATAAACGCGATTTTTCATGGCTCAATCAATGTGAGGATTTCAATTTCCCGTGGCAATTCCTTTGTGAAATTAGTTTGGGAAAACAATACCGCCGCGAAAATCTTTTTTAGCTTCATCCGCCGCAATTTCCGATTTTCTTGTCCGGTTTCAGATGTCGCGGTTACTATTTCAATGAGTGAACAGCCTGACCGATGAACAGCTTTTGCGCGATTACATTGATCGCCGGTCTGAAACCGCTTTTGGCGAATTGACGCGTCGGCATGTTGATTTCATCTATTCCGCCGCGTTGCGAATGGTTCGCGACCCGCATCTGGCGGAAGATGTGACGCAAGGCGCGTTTCTGGCGCTGGCGCAAAATGCCCGGCAACTCGCCGGCCGTCCTGTTTTGTCCGGATGGCTGCATCGCGTCGCGCAGAACCTCGCCGCCAACACCGTCCGCTCCGAGGTGCGTCGCCGCGCGCGGGAAAAGGAAGCGGCTGCCATGAATGAAATACTTGCCCCTGAATCTGACGCGCTTTGGGAAAATATCGCTCCTTATCTGGACGCCGCTCTCGCTGAATTGAACGAATCGGAACGCGACGCGCTGCTGCTTCGTTACTTCGAACGGAAGTCCGCGCGCGAAATGGCGCAAATTCTCGGCACGAGCGAAGATGCCGCGCAAAAACGCGTGAGCCGCGCGGTGGAGCGGCTGCGTGAATTTTTTGCCAAACGCAATGTGGCGATTGGCGCGGGCGGATTGGTCATTTTGATTTCGTCCAACGCCGTTCAATCCGCGCCTGTCGGATTGGCTTCCGCGATTTCTTCCGCCGCTGTTTTAGCGGGAAGCGCCGTTCAAACTTCTGCCCTCGTCGCCGCAACCAAAACCATTGCCATGACCACAATTCAAAAAAGTTTAATCGCCGCCACGCTCGCCGTTGTCGCGGGTGCTGGAGTTTTTGAGGCGCACCAGGCGTCGCAACTGCGCGAACAGAACCAGATTCTCCGGCAACAACAAGCGCCCCTGGCGAAAAACATCCGGCAATTGCAAGCGGACAACGAAAGTCTTTCAAATCGTCTCGCCAACATTGGCGAGCCAGAAAAATTGTCGGATAGCCAATTTAACGAATTACTTAATTTGCGTGGCGAAGTGGGCGTTTTACAGCGGCAAGCCAACGAAGCCACTCAAAAAACCCAGGCCGCCGAACAAAAGCTGGAATCCGCTTTGTCCGCCGAAACCAAATTCAAAACGAGCGAAAAAGCGACAGTCAGTGCGATGAAATATCTTGGGCTGGATATGCTGCTTTATGCGAAAGATCACAATAACCAATTTCCGACCAGTTTATATAGCCACGAATTCTTAAAAAAATACGAAAGTAACCCGAATTTGCTCCGAGACATACCAGCGATTGAATATATGAATGGTGGAGAGGTAAAATTTGTTTCCAACGTTGCTTCCGGCGATACGGTAGAGCATCCCAACATGGTACTGCTTCGCGAACGAATCGCCCGGCAGTCTCCCGATGGAACGTGGCGGCGGCTTTATCTTTTTGCTGATGGCAGCGTGCAAACCGCGACATCATACGACGGAAATTTTGATGCCTGGGAAAAAGCGAACACCTATTCACCGTCGCCGAATCCTAACAATTAGATAAATATAATCCAGCGGCTCGCCCAATCCAGCCCGCGCATTTTCGCCGGGCGATTTTATTTTCCCGCCTTCGCGACTTCCACGGCAAAAACCTGCGGCGCGCCGAACATGTTCGACCGAAACACAATCCATTTGCCGTCCGGCGTGAAATTCACGTTCGGCTCCAGCGAATAATCGTGCTTGCTCATGTTGACCAGCCGTTCGCTGTGAAAAACTCCCGGGCGAATCAGATGATCCGGCTTTGCGCCAGGCTCCGGACGATTGTGAATCAATTCCGGGCGAAACAGATAAATCCATTTTCCGTCCGGCGCGTGCGCCACCGCGCCCGAACTGCCGCCGTCGCCGGCGAACAATTTTCCGTCCGGCGAAATATTGTAATGCACCGACCATTCGTTGCGCTGCAGGTGATACCAGGTGCGCTCGCCGGTTTCGACCTGGCATCCGGCCAGCCAGAAATCCTCGCCGCGCGGCGTTTGCAAATCGTACCAGACCGTTTTGCCGTCCGGTCCGAAAAATTCATGCCCTTCGATTTCCATTTCCATGGTCCTCTTATGAATTTGTTTCAAACCGCTGCCGTCCGCGCGAATGACCCACGAACGATCCACCCAATGCCACGGCCCTTCATGGCAAAACAGAATCAGCGATGGATCGGTTGGCGACATCTGAACATGATTCAGCCAGTCCGTGGAATCGTGGAACGTGTTCACCTTGCCGGTTCGCGTGTCCATCGTGAACAACCGCATTGGCACGCGCGCCTGAACGCGTTTTTCCATCCACGCTCCTTTGCTTTCATTCGGCCGTCTTCGCAGAACGGGAACGTTTTCCGCGCCGTCCAGAACAAAACTTCCCGCCAATAACGTTTCATCCGAATTCAACGCCAGCACCGACGAGGCGCGACCCGGAATTTTCCCGATCTCGCGCGTTGCATGCGTGTCGAGATGCGTCGCAAAAGCGACCGTGGCCCCGCCAACCTGCCTGACATAAAACACCTCGCGCGATTTTCGTCCGACAATTATGCCGTGGCTGATATTGGTGTGCGCGGATTCCGGAACAACCACATCAATCGCGTGCGTTTTCCAGTTGTAGGTTGCGATTCCTTCGGGCGTGGTCATCACCATTTTGTCGCCGCCGGCTGTGAACGCGTTTTGATGGAAATAAAGGCTTTCCGATCCCGGCTCGCGCGAAAGCCGGATAATGCGATGTCCCGTGTCGGGATCAATCCAATCGGTCGGCGGTTCCGCTGCGAAAACGCGCAACGCGAAAACGGCGGACATCAAAATCAAAATGCCGGCAGTCATTGAATTGCCGCGGCGTGAAAATGAAATCGGGTTCGCAATTTGTGACGACCGAAATCGCAAATGACGATTTGAAAAAGGGAGTTTCATGATTTCAGTTACGACGACCAAGGCCGCGAAGTCAAAGTTCTTTTTTGCGCCGAACGCAAAAAACAATTTTCGTTTTGGAAACCGCCGGGCCCTATTTTCTCATCGCCAAAATTTCAATCGTGGATATTGT
>DASSNZ010000225.1:0-11440 GCA_035701135.1 Verrucomicrobiia bacterium | reverse complement strand
GATCCTCCGGAGGAAGGCGCGATGCTCACGCGATAAAACTCCGCTGTCACGCCCGTAGGAACTGCGCTGGTGACAACGAAATTGCCATTCGCATCGAATGTGTTCGATGCCACGGTCAGCCAGTTCGTCATCGGCATTGTGAGATTGGTCGAGGCGAGCAGCAGCAACCCGGCATTATTCGAACCGCCGATTCCCGAGATCACAAAGTTGTCGGAATAAATGGCGGCATTCGTGATCATGAATCCGGTTGGGATTGAAGATGTGATGTGCGGCGTGACATCCGCGAAGGTTTGTCCGAGGCGATACTCATCGAGAACAAGTTCGGCGTAAGGCTGTGAAGCGCTGGCGTTTCCGCCGGCAAACACGCGGAGCCGATCAAATGAAAAATCGAACCCGCCGATGCTGTTCGCGTCGGCCTGGTTCAGGGATGGTTCGCCGGCAAGATTCGGATTGACGAACAGGTAGGCGCTGTCGTTTGCGTCGCCCGCAGTGTGATCAATCCGCACGACGATGAAATTGGTTTGTGAAAATGGAACGGCCGACGATTTCAGATTGGCGCTGCTGCCCTGCGGGATGAGGCCGACCGTGTTCACCGTTGCGCCGCTGCTGTTGCCAATGGCAAGTTTTTGCAACGCGCCCGCGTTAATGTCGTGCGGCACATTCGCTCCGCGCGGAAATGGGTTGCTGCCGGAAACCGCCGGGCCTTGCCGCACTGCGAGAAAACTGATCCACGTTGTTTCACCGTCCGTGCCGTTCGTGCCGCGCGCGAAGGAAAATAAGCGAATCGGCTGCATACTGGTATTGGCCGAGGTCAGCCCTTGAAAAAATCCCGCGCCGCCGGTCGTTACCAATGTGTTGCCCGAAGAATCCGTGTACTTCAGCCCGTAATCGGTATTGGTGGCCACGCCGCCGCTGCCGTTGCTTTGCCATGCGCCGGAAAAACCGAAGCCGTCGCCGGAGCCGATGATGTCCGTGCCCGGAGCATTCGTGAACGGTTCATAAGCAAGCAAGGCCGCGCGCGCATTTCTGTTCGTTGCGCTTCCGGCGAGCAGGAGCGCGGCGGTGAAAAGCAAACTTCTGGAGAATCGCATTTGTTCAGAATCGCATGTACGCCGCGCATCGGAAAGCATTCGTTGCTCTTGAATTGTGGCAATCGGTTTGAAATTTGTGAACCGGGCGAAATCCCGGCGCGATCAATGCGTCGTGATGTTGCGAAGGGTGATGTTGCGAAGGGTAAACGTCGTAACGGATCTCGGAATCAGCGTGGCCGTGAAACTCTTGTTCGTAACCGAATATGGAGAAATCGTCGCCTCGTTTTCCGCAGGCGATGTCCGCGATGCGGCAATTTCCGCTGTCAACGTGGCAAAGGTCTGTAAATCATAGGTGACTTCGAGCGACTGGCGGCGATCGTTGATGGCGACGATAATCAACGTGCTGTTTGTCGGCTGATACGCGGCGAGCGAATTGTTGTCGTTAACATCGAGAATCTGAAAACCCGGACGGATGAATTGACTGAACTGGGCCATGACGTAAAATTTTTTGTTAAGCGAAAAATCTGAATTGCGGCCGTTCAACCGATTGCGCAGAAAACCCCAGCCGCCTCCATCCACAACCTGCCAGTAAATCCACGCACGCGCCCGAAGTTCCGTGATGTCGTCGCGAATGCGGCGGGCCATTTTCATGCCGGATGCGTCGCCGTCGCCGTATTCGGATACCCAGACCGGTTTGTCGAGCGCGGCCGCGAGATGGCGGATGCCGTCGGGATTGTTGGCGTTGTAAGTGTGCGTCGCGATGATCGCGACGTTGCTTTGGCTCGCGCCATAGGCGGCGACGGAATGAATTGTTTCCTGTTCGGCATTGTCTTCGGACGCTTGGATTCCGGCGCTGATTTTTCGCGCATCCAACGCCGCACGCAAAGCCGAGACAACACGCGCCTGTTGCGCCGCGTCCATGTGACAACCTTCCTGTCTGCCGCCCAATTTCCACCAGTTCGCGGTTGGTTCGTTCATCGGCGCGACGAAATCAAAATGAACTCCGTCCAACGCCGTCAAATTGCTGACTGCATTTACGAGATAATCCGCGAAGAGTTTTTCATCAGCGGTTTTGAGATTGTTGTTCGTCCCGCTGCTGGAACCCGTCACACTGCCGCTCACTGTCATCCACCACGGCGGCGAATTGGCAAATGCCACGACGCGATCGGCTCCCAGAGCAATCGCCTGGCGCAACATCCAGCGCTGGTTTTTGTCGGCGTTCCAGTCCCGGACATTGCGCGAAGGTTCAAATCCCGGAATGCGCGCGCGGAATTCCATGGTATTGGTGAGATTCGGATTTTCGCCGCCGCCGATATTGTATCGAACAATGTTGAGTTTGAGCGTCGAGAACGCCAGCGAAGCATAATCCATGCGGTTGCTGAATCCACCGACAACGTTGGCCCACCAGCAGAGCGAAGTTCCCCAGCCTTCAAAATGGTTCACCAGCACCGCATTCGGATTTATCCTGGCGGTGTAAATTGACTGCGCGCGAGTTGCCAGGCTGCCGGCCAACAGAACGAACGTCGCGAATTTTGCGATCCATCGTCGGCGATAGAAATTTTCTGAAAACATATCTGCGCGGCTATTTCACTCGCGTGCGCGAACCGAACAACGCGGTTCCAATCCGCACGATCGTCGCGCCTTCCTCGATGGCGATTTCGAAATCGCCGGACATGCCCATGCTGAGCTGCGGCAACGGCGCGCCGAGAATTTCCTCGCATCGGGTTTTGAGTTCGCGCATTTCCCGGAAAATGGAGCGCAGCCGTTCCGTATCGTTCGTGTAAGGCGGAATCGTCATCAGACCGTGAATTTCCAATCGCGGTAACGCGTTGATCCGCGTGAGGTCGGAAAGCAATTGCTCCCGGCGATAGCCGAATTTGCTCGCTTCGCCGACGGCATTGACCTCGAGCAGAATCGGCATCGTTTTGCCGGATTGATCGGCGCGTTTGTTGATTTCCTCGGCGAGATGCAGGCTGTCCACGCTTTGAATCATTTCAAAAAGTTCCACGGCATCGCGGCATTTGTTGGTTTGCAAATGACCGATCATCTGCCAGCGCGCGCGGCCGGAGCAGAGCGGGATTTTTGTTTTCGCTTCCTGAATTTTGCTTTCGCCAAAATGGGTCAGGCCCAGTTGCGCGGCTTCGTTGACGAGTTCCGGCGGCTGGCCTTTCGTGACGGCCAGCAAAGTGACGGATTCGGGATCGCGTCCGGCGCGGTCGCACGCGGCGCGCATCCGTTGTTGAATTGAAAGGAGATTTTCGGGCAAACTCACGGCGCAATCGTAAATCGTAAAACGCAATTCGCAAATATTTCCATGAATTACTGGATCGTAAAACAGGAACCGGAGGCGTACTCGTGGGACGCATTCGTCAAAGACGGAAAAACCGCGTGGACGGGCGTGCGCAATTTTCAGGCGCGAAACAATCTGCGCGCGATGAAAAAAGGCGACCGCGTTTTTTATTATCACAGCGTTTCGGAAAAACAGATTGTCGGAATCGCCCGCGTCGCAAAAACCGCGTATGCCGATCCGACCGCGACGGAAGGCGATTGGGTGTGCGTGGATCTGGTTCCGGTGAAGGCGTTGAAAATTCCGGTGACGCTCGAAACGATCAAAAGCGACGGCGCGCTTAAAAATATTTTGCTTGTGAGGCAATCGCGTCTTTCCGTCGTTCCGATTACCGAAGCGCCGGCGGGGAAAATTCTCGCGCTGGCGCAAACGAAAATCTGATTGGGGATTTTCAGGGAAACGCCAGCCGGAAAAACACGGTTCCGCCGAACGCGCCGATGGGAATGGTCATCTGATTTGTTCCGACTGCGCCGGAGATGGTGAACCAGTTTGAGCCAAGACCGGCGTCAAGCGAATTGGTTTGCGCTTCGAGCCGCCAGCCAATGTGATCATGCGGCCACGCGAATTTCAGTTCCGATCCGCTTAAAGTATAATCCAGGCGCGGCGGCGTGGTCGCGGCGGGACGCGCGCTGACGGATTCGGAATCCGCGCTTTCACCGTTCGGGTTGACGGATGAAACAACGTAATAATAGACCGTTCCGTTCACGGCTGTTGCATCGGTGTAGTTTGTTGAAGTCGGAGTTGCGATGACGGCGAAAACTCCGCTGCCGGCCGTCGCGCGTTTCACCTTGTAACTTGTGGCGCCGCTCGACGCGGGCCAATTCAGATTCACTTTCGAATCACCCGCAATGGCGCTCAGATTTTCCGGAACACCGGCGGTCGGGAGTTCGAAATCCAGATAATCATACATCACATAACTGCTCGTCGCGGTGACGGCGCGGCGTTGGATCAATGTGATCGTATTGGTTCCGCGAACGAGTTTGCTGACGGGAATTGAAACGTGGTCAACGGCGTATTTATCGTGAATTCCCTCGCGCAGCAGTGAATTGGCTCCGGCCGGAACGCTTGGGTAAAAATCCTTGAAGACCGCGCCGCTTCGGTCGGGATCATTCACGAACACCTGAATCGCCGCGCTGTAAGCTCCGGCCCACGCGATATTCAACGTCGCGTTTCCGCTATTGGGCAAAGCGGGCAAATTGAATTGAATATTCCAAATCATGTTGTTAGGCGTCGCGCCCGCCCAGTAAGCGCCCTGGACGTAATTCCAATCATTGGTCCAGTTGCTTTGTCCGATGATGTAGGTGGTGGGATTTGGAAACTCATTGGCAAAATTCAGCCAAAGCCCGGGCCGTCCATATTCATCTCCGTGTCGAAATTCAGCGGCGGTGCGATTTGGAATTCCGATTTCCCACGCGACGCTGTTTCCATGATGCGGAACGTTCCAGACGAGTGTTCCCAGATTTGTCGAAGTGTCAGGCGCAAAGCTGAACGGCCCATGCGAATATTCTCCGACCGATCCATTTGTGCCGGAGCAGAACGCGTACAACTGGTAGATCGCCGTTCCGCCGTAAGGCGATGACGCGCGGACATTCGGAATCGTGAATGTTCCGTCGGCATTCGCGCGCGTCCAGAATTGATAACCGTCGGATTGCCTTTGCCAGTTGTCCGGATCATTTTCCAAACCGGAATCCGGCGCGGCCAATCCAATCCATGCGCCGGCGGCGTTCGCTTCCGGACGCAACGGGTCGTTAATGATCAGCCTGCCGGAAACCGTCGCGCGGTCGTCCGCTTCGTAAACAGCATTGGTGAGCCATGAGTAAGGCCACGCATTTTCCTCGGCGAGAACCTGATTTTGCGAATCCTTCCAGCACGCGACGCCATTCGATTCGCTGTTGAAATAAAACATCCAGGGTCCGTAAATTTTTGTCCAATCCGCGTTGCTGCTGACGCTCAATCCGGTATTGCCGTAATGCGCGATGAGCGGTTCAAACAGCACCAGTCCGCCGTAACCTCCGGCGTACTCGCACGCGGTCGGTCCGTTGTTCTGATATTCATGCGCGCCGGTAATAACCCATAAACCGACTTTATTGATGTCGCTGGCCATTCCCCATGTGCCGAGGGTTGGATAATCGAACGTGTAGGAATATTTTCCGTTGGTGCATCCGGCGAACGCGCCGGTCGTGTATTGCGTCACTTCCTTCGGCATTCCGGGAACCGCGATGGAATGATAATCATCCCAGAAATTCGGCTGCAAACCGTTGCGCGTCTGCTGAACGCCGTTCAGGAACATGCCGTATTTCACGTTGTCGTCGAGATACTGGTTTTCGCACAGAAAATTCGTGTTGTCATGCGCCGTGGGCCAGATGCACTGGATGAAGCTGATGTTCAAATCCGTGTTGTAATTCGAGAAACTCGCCGGATGCCGCGCGATCAAATACGCGTACAACGCGGTGTTTCCTTTTCCTAACATATAATGAAGTTCCATGTCCGCGGCCACCTGATGGACCGCCGGGTTGTAGGCGCGCAGATAACTTAAATCAATGTTCGTGCTGGAAACCGCTACGCCGGAGAAAACCGCGTCGCCATTTCCGTCCGGATACCAGTAATAATAAATCGCCTTGTGATTTCCGAAATTCACGCCGGACTGGCTGACCATTTCGATGCCGTTGGCTTTTGGAGTTCCGGATAATCCGGGCTTGAGATATTTGATCGAATCCACATTTCCGTTGGACGCAATGGCCACGTGCAAAATGCCGTTGTCGAGAAAATGGTCCGTGCGGCCGCCGAACGATTCGGTTCCGGTCGTCACCGGCTTGTTCACCAGCGTGGTGAAACCGCCGGGATTGTTCGCGAATATCGGCATCGCGTATGTAACCGCAATGGCACAAATAAACGCGAATAAAATTCTCCGCGCCTGACACGGCAAACCTGCTTTTGTAAAATTTAATTGTCCGTTCACGAAATAAACGAGTTCAGGAAAAAGTAGCAAAACGCAAATCCGCAACGGATAAAATTCCGATTCAGTTCGCGTCGCCAATTCTGATGAACAGCAGCCTCAAATTATTTTGTCCACTTCCGCCGTCCCATTCGACTAAACCAATGAAAGCGAAATGGATTTGGACGCAAATCAATTAATGACGCTCGCTCGCCGGGATTGCCCGGCGGCGACCGTTCATCTCGTCGAACAATTTTATGAACGCATCTACGCATTTCTCCGCCGGTTCACAGGCGCGGACGGAAGTGTTCAAGTCCTGGGAACAAATTATTCCGCCTGGTTGGTTCGCCGGGACGGAAAATTTTATTTTGAGCGGCCGCAAAATTCCATTCCGACGCCATGAACGCGCGCCATTATATCTGTGGATTTTCGGCTTTGGTTTGCGCTGGATTGATTTCAGGTGTTTTTGTTCAACACCTCCAACTCACAAAACTTCACAACGAACAAGAGCATTTGCGCGTTCCGATTTCAGCGTCCGAAACGCAGTCTGCGCAAGCAGTCGAATCTAATTCCGGCGATGTTATTGATTTGGATTCTCGAAGACCGTCTCCAGAGCTGCTTCATCTTCGCAATGAGGTTGGTCAGTTGCTGGAACAAAAACGCGAACTGGCCGGTGTGCGCGAGGAAAATCAGCGATTACGAAAGCAGGTCGCCATCAATAAAACCAATGCTCCAACCGGCGCGCTCATCCCACCGGATTTCATTCGCGCGAGCAAAGCCCAGTGGGTTGGATTAAGCCGGCCCGAAGACACAATGCAATCTTTTCTTTGGGCGGTGGAAAGCCGAAATATCACAAACATGCTTCGAGTGCTGACGCCCGAAGCTGGTGAGAAATTTCTGAAACAGTTTGGCGAATCGCCGGAAAAATTCTTTGATGACGCCTCGAAAGTTCCGGGCTTTCGTATCACCAATCATAAACGGATGCCGGATGGTTCCGTTGATGTGCAAATTGAATTCGCTCCCGGAATTGCTTTTCCCGGGACTAGTATGCGCTTGAGGGAAATTAACGGAGAATGGCGAATGACCGAAGTTCCCTGATTGGATTTGGACCGCTCGCGCTTAGGATAAATTTATTTCCGGCTTCCAGTTTGAATTCGCTGAATGTTCCTTAAAATGGAAAACCACAAATAGACACGGGTGCCAACGGATTCTCGATCAATGTTCATGAAAATTCGCTCCCGAATTTACCGATTTTCATCCGTGTTCCTATAATTCATTCATGCGCGTTTTACGGCGACCAACATAATGGCGGCCATGTGCGAGCGATGTTTCGTGAACGTTCTCCGCATTTCCAAAACGCGTATTCGCGCTTCGCCGTCGCGAATGAGATTCCAGATGAAACGCAACGCGCCGCCCAATCCCTCGTCCTGAACGAGCCGGTCGGGTTCCAACAATCGCATCGGACGTTCCGCTTCGGCGCGAATTTCAAATCCTTCGGCTTCCAGAAGCGCGCGCCATTCGGCCGAGGTAAGCGGGCGCGCGCCGACGTGAATGGCGCGCGAAAGTGATTGTTGAATTTCCTGTTTGATGCCGTTGTCCAGATCGTCCGGAACCAGGCTGAGTTCGTGAATGCCGTATCGCCCGCCGGGTTTCAACACGCGAAAAGCTTCGCGCACGATGGCGCGTTTCTGTTCCGCGCCGTGCATTGTGAGCATCGCTTCGCCGTAAACGACCGTGGCGGAATTGTCCGGCAATCCGGTTTTCTCCGCGATTCCGACGAGACATTGTTGGTTGGGTTTTGTCAAAAACTGCCGGACGCGCGCGGCGGCTTTTTCGTCATCTTCCACGGCGGTGTACGACGCGGGATTCAGATTCAATGTCATCCGCGCGGTCACGCCAAGGCCGGGCGCGAATTCCACGACTTGATCCGTGGATTGAATGGCCAGCGAGTTCAAAAGGCGTCGCGTGAGTTCCAATCCGCCGGGGCGCAAAACGCGTTTGCCGAGCCGGGCGAGAAGCCAGTGTCCGGGCATTTTTTCGGCGGACAATGTGGCTCCGGGAAGTTCAGGTTTCATCGTTGTGAAATGTGCGGCATGAGTGTTCATAAAATACGAATTGATTGCGGCACTCCTGAGTTGATTGAGTTTGATGACGTGCCGGATCATTTCCACTTTGGTTTTATTTTATTTTTTTCCAATTCTCACGCGCCACACGGCCGGGCCTTGTTCCTCGTAAATCCAGGAAACGCCGCGCGGCCTTTCGTAGGCGAACTGATGAAACAACGGCCGGGGATCGTGATCGTTGACCAGCACGAATGATTCGCCGGCGCGCAAGTTGTCGAAGGTCTGGAAAATCAGGAAATGCCTGCGGCCCGGCGGCAATTTCCGAACGTCAAGAATTCCGTTTTCCAAAATATCCGCGGGTTGGTTCGCGGTTTCGGAAACCGATTTTTCCGAGTCGCAACATTTTTCGTTTTCTATTGAATGTGTTTTCATATTTTTAATTTCAATTTTCGAGTTGAGTTTGAGAAATTACGCCGTTTCCGATTTCACGTTTTCAATCGCGCCGGACAGCGCCGGGCCGTCGTTGCCGATGGCTTCGACCGGGCAGCCGTTTTTCGCTTCTTCGGCGAGACGAAATTCCTCCTCGGTTTCCGGTTGATGATAAACGATGCTGTTGCCGTTGTCGTCGTCGCGACGAAAAACCGTCGGCGCCGTTTCGCGGCAGAGGTCGCAATCAATGCAACTGGAATCCACGTACCATGGCCCCGGCGCGTTCTGCGGGAGGCGATCCTGATAATTTGCCATAACAATTTTCTTTCTTTTTTCCGGCGCGTCCTGAAATCGGTTTTCATTTTCCCGAACACGCCTGTTTCGCTGGTGAAATAATTCCATCAGGACACAGTTGCGTGAAATGAATTATTATTTATTGTTTAATGCGTTTTATGAATCAGTTTCTCGCCACGTCGCCTTTCGATATTTATGAACTCACGCTGTTTCAACTCGTGGCGGAAACCGGATCGTTCACGCGCGCGGCGGAGCGGGCGGGGCTGACGCAAAGCGCGATCACGCGTCAGATTCGCGGAATTGAAGACCGGCTGGGCGCGGCGTTGTTTGAGCGCACGACGCGCCATGTGTGCCTGACTCGCGCCGGACAATTGTTGCTGGAAAAATCAAAAGGGATTCTCGCGGCGACCAACGATCTTTTTGATGAATTTCAGCGGACGTTCAACAAAATGCCGCCGCTCCTGCGCGTCGGCGTGGCGAGGAGCATCGGTCTGGCGTATTTGCCCGGATATTTTTTCGCGTTTCAACGCAAGCAACCGAACGTGCAACTCCAGGTTGTGCAGAAAACCAGCCGTGAAATTCTCGACGCATTGGACGCGGGAAATCTCGACGCCGGATTGGTTTGTCCGCCGCCGCGATTGCCGCCGACTTTGCGCGTGACGCATCGGTTCGCGGACGAGTTCGTGGCGATTTTGCCGCCGCAATCCATGTTATTGCCCGGCGCGAGTTCGGCGACGTTGAAACAGCTCAGGAAAAATCTGGAAACTCAACGCTGGCTGATGATCGAGCGCGACGGATTTACGGGAAGGCGGCTGACGCATTGGCTTCGCGAAAAAGGCTGGCAACTGGAACCGGCGATGGAACTGGACAGCTTTGACGTCATCGTGAATCTCGTTTCGCTGGGATTGGGCGTGAGCCTTGTGCCGCATCGCGTTCTCGCACTTTACGGCGAGCGGCGCGCGGTGCGACGGATTTTGACTCAGCCAAGATTCAGTCGCGATTTGGCCGTTGTGGTTCGGCGAAACCGGCAGTTGCCCGAGCCGCTGCGGTCGTTTGTGGAGAACGTGTTGTTTTGAACCGGAACGATTCAATTAAAATGGGGAGCGTGCCCGCTCCGGGCGCAATCAGCCACGCCCTCGTGGCTGATTATTATGGTGTGGAATCGTCGAACCGTTTTGGAATTGAATTGCGCCGCAAAGTTCGGCGCGAGGGCGCGCCGAACTGCAGCCGAGGGCGGCTGCGCTCCCCGGGAAAAGAACTGGTTAAGTTGGCCAAAAGAGGAATTGAATTTCGATTCGCACGAAAAATTTTTTGCTTAGAAAATTATCAAAAGAGTTGAAATCACTCCAAAGTTTATTATCCTGAGTGACATTGTTAGCTATTCAATGAAACAACAACAAGCAAAGGAAAATATATGTCTCTACAATTAGGCGATACCGCTCCCGATTTTACAGTCACGACGACACAAGGACCGGTCAGCTTTCATCAATGGCTCGGAAATTCCTGGGGAATTTTGTTTTCACATCCCGGCGATTACACACCGGTTTGCACGACGGAACTGGGCGCGGTGGCGCGAATCAAATCCGAATTCGACAAACGCAACGTGAAGCCCATCGCGGTCAGCGTGGATCCTTTGGAATCGCACAACGGCTGGATCAAGGACATCAATCAAACGCAATCCGTCACGATGAATTACCCGATCATCGCCGATCCGAAACGCGAAGTTGCCAACGCTTACGGCATGATTCATCCGAACGCGGATTCCACCGCGACGGTGCGTTCGGTTTTTGTCATTGGACCGGACAAAAAAATCAAGCTCATGCTGACTTATCCGGCGAGCACGGGGCGAAATTTCGCGGAAATTCTGCGCGTTATTGATTCGCTGCAACTCACCGCGAATCACAAGGTCGCCACGCCGTCGGATTGGAAGCAAGGCGAGGATTGCATCGTGTCGCCGTCCATTCCGGACGCGGAAGCCGAGAAGCAGTTTCCCAAAGGCGTTCGCAAAGTGAATTCGTACCTGCGCTACACGCCGCAGCCGAATAGCTGATTGCTGATTAAAAAATTTTCCATCCTTGCCGTCGCGAAAAACGCGCAAGGATGGAAATTTGTTTTCATGAACGCGATGGAAAAAACGGAAAAATCTCACGGAAAAACGAACGCCGGCTCGCGGCCTTATTTTGGAATTGAACATTTCATCGGTCGCACGCCGCTGGTCCGGCTTCGGCGCGTTTCGGAATTGACCGGATGCGAAATTCTCGCGAAAGCGGAATTCATGAATCCCGGCGGCTCGGTGAAAGACCGCGCGGCGCTCGGAATGATCGCCGAAGCCGAAGCTGCG
>DASSNZ010000224.1:0-3844 GCA_035701135.1 Verrucomicrobiia bacterium | reverse complement strand
CAGCGCGACGGACGCCTCCGTTGTCGGCGGCGTTCCTGGAACATTCACGTTCACACGAACCGGCGGCGCCAGCAACGCGTTGACGATTGTTTACTCGCTGGACGGAACCGCCCGGCGCGGAGTGGATTATGAGCCGCAAGGCGGTTCAACCAGCGGCGATCAACTGGTCGCGATTCCGTCGGTGACAATTCCGGCGGGCGCAACCAGTGCAACCGTGAGCATTACGCCGGTGACGACAACGAACATTGTCGGTTCCAAAACCGTCGTCGCGACCGTCGCGCCGGATTCGAACTACTCCGTCGTCTCTCCCGGAAACGCGACTTTGACGATAGCCGGAAATACCGTGAGCAAACCCTCACTGACCGCAAGTCCGTCGGGACCGACGCTTTCCTGGGCAAGCACCAATGGCGCGTCGTATCGGATTGCATACAAGAACAATCTGTCGGATCCGACATGGACATTCCTGCCCGACACGTTCAACTCGACCGGCGCGGTGACCTCGTGGATTGACACGGAAAAACTGCCGCAGCGATTCTACCAGATTATCCGGATCAAGTAACGATAACGAAAATCATAACGGGCAACACGGCTTTCCGCTGTGTTGCCCGTTTTTTGTTTTCATTGTTCTACGCGCTGAACCATCCTACGGTTCGTTGGCGGCGGTCGAGTTCAAAGCGACATTCTCAAGAAGTCTGGACACTTTTACGACAGAAACTTGACGTTCACTTCGCGCAAATCTATTTTATCCGCCGGTTGGTGGTCGTAGCTCAATGGTAGAGTCCAAGCTTGTGGAGCTTGTTGTTGCGGGTTCGAGTCCCGTCGGCCACCCCATTTTTATTCCATCTCCTTTTTCATCAACGCCAGCAACTCCGCGTACGTCTCGACGGATTTAAACTGCGGGAATTGCTTTTTTACATTTTCCGGCGCGTGAAATAAAAATCCGACGTGCGCCTCGGCGAGCATCGCAGTGTCGTTGAATGAATCGCCGGCGGCGATGACATGATAATTGAGCAGTTTGAACGCGGCGACAGCGCGTTGCTTTTGTTCCGGAACGCGCAACCTATAATCCACAACGCGATCGTTTTCGACAACCAGCCGGTGGCAGAGCAGGGTAGGCCAGTTCAATTGTTTCATCAACGGCGCCGCGAATTGCTCGAACGTATCCGACAAGATCAAAACCTGGGTCAACGTGCGCAATTCATCCAGAAATTCCCGCGCGCCCTCCAGCAGGCGAAGTCCGCCGATGACTTCCTGAATATCCGAAAGCTTCAATCCGTGCCGGTCGAGAATCGCCAGCCGGCCGCGCATCAATTTGTCGTAGTCCGGCTCGTCGCGCGTTGTGCGGCGCAGTTCGGGAATGCCCGTTTTCTCGGCGACCGCGATCCAGATTTCCGGCGTCAACACGCCTTCCATGTCCAAAGTGACAATTGATTGCTTCACGGGCGCGGAGTGTTTCAAAAGATTGGAAAAGTGTCCAGCGGTTCGGGAACAAGACGTGAGAAATCAGCAATTATCGGCGGTTATGTGCGAGGCTGAATCTGTTAAGTGCAAAAACAAACTTTCCAAAAAAGCAAAATTGGGCAGACGTGAGATTGCCTGCTCCGCAATTTTTTTCAGCCGATTAGACCGGTTCCGTTTGTTCGGATTCCAGCGGCAATTGGCTTTGGTTCGAGACGATTTTGGATCCATTTTTTTCCTCGGACAAACCGTTTCGCAATTTCACAAGCGCGGGACGAATCAATTTTCCCTGGAACGTGTAGCCCGTCGCGATGGTTTCTTCGATGACGGAATCCGGTGAAATTTTTTCCTCGCCGCCATCCATCAATTGATGTTTTTGCGCGTCGAAAATTTCTCCAGAATTCGCCGCGAACGGAACCAGTCCGATACGGCGCGCGGCGTCGCGGCAGGCGTTCTGAAAATTCCCGATCTGTTCCGCGATTCCCGGCTGGCGCGAACGCGATGCCGCGCGGTGCAATGCAAAAACGTGGTCCAGCATTCGCACCGTGATTTGCAGCCACTCGCTTTCGGCGCGGCGCAATTTGTCCACTTCGAGTCGCAAGGTTGCTTTCTCGCCTTCGTTCGAGCGTTTTGTGAATTCATTGAACGCCTGAACTTCGGCGGCCATTCCTCGCGCGATTTCTTTTGCAATATTCGTCGTTTTATCCGCCGATTCGCGGATGACCTGCCATTGACTTGTCGCGTAGCCGATTTGCGCGGCGAGTTGCTCGAGATTTTGAATTTGCGAAGCGACGCCGGCGAGATCACCGGCCTCGGCGCGTTTGATCGCGGCCTGATATTCCTTCAGGAACGGAGTGATGCTGATCCACGCGCCGATGGAAACGCACAGAACGTAGGCGATTATTTCCCACGCGCCGACGGGCGATTTGCTTTCCACGTGAATGAACCAGGCCAAAGCCAGCAACAAAATGTCGCCAAGAAAAAACGGCCACTTGGGAATTTTCGGAATCGTCAGGTCGCGCATTGTCGAAAGTTAAAAGGAACTGCGATTCAAGTTCAAGTTTTCCTCGACTCCCAAGCGTGAACGTTCAAATCATTCGCCGTGCGCAGTTGCGTTATTTTTAATCCGACGGCGAAGGGTGACAAAGCCCGGCGTTTCCGGCGTCATCTCGACGAGATCGGCGCCGAGGCGGTTTTGAAACAAACGACGCGCGCCGGAGACGCAAAACGGCTCGCGACCGAAGCGGTGGCTGAAGGTTTTGAAATCATCATCGCGGCCGGCGGTGACGGAACGGTGAATGAAGTTTTGAACGGAATTGCCGATGCGCCGGACGGACTGGAGCGCGCGCGGCTCGCCGTTTTGCCGCTGGGCACTGTGAATGTTTTCGCGCGCGAACTTGGGATTTCCACCAAACTGGAACTTGCGTGGAAAACCATCCGGGCGGAACGGGAATTGACGATTGATCTGCCGTCGGTCGAATTTTCGGAAAACGGAAAACGCGCGCGCCGCTGTTTCGCGCAACTGGCCGGAGCCGGACTGGACGCCCGCGCCATTGAACTGGTGCATTGGCCGTTGAAGAAAAAAATCGGGCCGTTGGCGTACGTGGTCGCGGGTTTGCAGGCGCTGATGCAAGCGCAATCGCAAATCACAGTCAACGACGGGCGGCGAAGCGAGACGGGCGAATTGGTTTTGATTGGAAACGGCCGTTTATATGGCGGTCAATTCCGGATTTTTCCGAAAGCGGATTTGCGCGATGGACTTCTGGAGATTTGCGTTTTCAAAAAAGTGAACTGGCTGACGCTGGCGCGATGCGGTCCGAGTTTATTGTTAGGCCGACGTTTGCCGCCTCGGGCGACAATTAATTTTCAGGCGTCCTCGTTCACGCTGACCAGTTTGGCGCGTTCGGCATTGGAACTGGACGGAGAATGGATCGGGCATCTGCCTGCGGAATTTCAGGTGCGTCGCGCGGCACTGCGAGTGATTGCCTGACTGAAATACCAGTTAAGGTATGATCGTGTCGGACGGAGGTTTTCGCCTACTTTGAAATCGCGGCCGCGAACATAAAATCCGGCAAGCGATGAATGTCATTCATTGGATCAATTCGCTGCTCGGTCTGGGAATGGAACCGAAGGAACTGGATTTCAGACACGTCGTTCTACGCGGAATCGTTGTTTTTATTCTCGCGCTGGTCATGGTACGGCTTGGCGACAAGAGATTTCTTTCCAAGAAAACCGCATTCGATGCGATTCTTGGATTCGTCCTCGCCTCCATGCTGTCCCGTGCAGTAAACGGTTCGGCGGCGTTCTGGCCGACCATTGGAACCGGATTTATTCTCGTGGCGCTGCATCGTTTGCTCGCGATGCTTTCGCGGTGTTCTCACTTGTT
>DASSNZ010000223.1:0-21453 GCA_035701135.1 Verrucomicrobiia bacterium | reverse complement strand
GCGATGGCGCGACCCGATGCACCAAAGGCGCGTGCGCTCCCCAATAACGAAAAAACCCTCGCGCCGAAACGCGAGGGCCGTGAATTCGCAAATCCGAATTCGCGGATTTCAATTTCCGATGCTCGCCAATTCCTCGTTGTTGGTCGCGTTCACAATTTTGAATTGCTCGGCGTGCATTCCGGGATCCGCGCGGAACGAGAGTTTGCCGAAATAGCGTTTCTCCATTTCGATCAAATGTTTTTCGTCTTCGTTGCGCAGACGTTCAAGAACGGTCGGATGCACGACGATGCGAAGCTGAAAATCCGATTCGTCGCGCGAACGTTTTTTCAGAATTTCGCTGAGCTTGCGCTGGATTTCCACGCTCATCGTCAGCGCGCTTTTCACCTTGCCGCGGCCTTTGCAATACGGGCAATCGTCATACACCGCCGCGCGCACGCTTTCGCTATGGCGCTGGCGCGTCATTTCCATCAGGCCGAGTTGCGAAATGGGAAGAATGTGCGTTTTCGCTTTGTCGCGACGCAGACCTTCCTTCATTCGCTGATAAACGTGCTGCTGATCGCGGCGCGATTTCATGTCAATGAAATCGAGCACAATCAATCCGCCCATGTTTCGCAAACGAAGCTGTCGCGCGATTTCATCGGCGGCTTCCAGGTTCACTTTGAGAATCGTGGATTCCTGGTCTTTGCCGCCCTTATGCCGTCCGGTGTTCACGTCAATCGCCACAAGCGCCTCGGTTTCATCAACGACAATGTAACCGCCGCTTTTCAAATGCACCTGGCGTGAAAAGGCGTTTTCGAGTTGTTTGCTGATATTGAACCGGTCGAAAATCGGCTGCGGCTCGGAATACAAAATAATTTTCCGCGCCGAACGCGTGGAAATTTTTGAAATCATTTCGCGCATCCGGTCGCAGGCTTTCGGATTGTCCACGACAATGCGCTCGACGTCTTCCGTCAAAAAATCGCGCACGGTTCGTTCGATCAAATCCGGTTCCTGAAAAACGCACGTCGCGGGCGGCTGGCTTTTGATGCGATCCTGCACCTCCCGCCATTCTTCGAGCAACAACGCAAGGTCGCGCACGAAATAACGTTTCTGCTGGCCTTCGCCGACGGTTCGCATAATGACGCCCATGCCGTCCGGAATGGAAAGTTCGCGAAGAATTTTTTTCAATCGCTGGCGTTCCTGCTGATTTTCGATTTTGCGGGAAATACCGCTTTGATCGGAATTCGGCAGCAGGACCAGATAGCGTCCGGGCAAAACCAGATTCGTCGTGACGCGCGGGCCTTTGGTGCCGATCGGACCTTTGGTGACCTGCACGATAATTTCACTTCCGGGCGGATAAACGCGCGGAATATCTTTTTGCGTGATTTTCGGTTTGTCGCGCCTGCGGCCTTCGCGCTCGACGATTTCCACGCCGCTGTCGAAGTTGCTCGGCACGATGTCCCAATAATGCAGAAACGCATTTTTCTCGAAACCAATGTCCACAAACGCGGCTTTCAATCCGTCTTCGAGATTGCGCACTTTGCCCTTGAAAATGCTGCCGACCAGCCGTTCCTCGGTGGTGCGTTCGATGTTGAATTCCTCGAGCTTGCCTTCCTCCATCACGGCGACGCGCGTTTCGAGCGTTTCGGCGTTGATGATCACTTCCTTGTGAATTTTCTTCACCGGACGGATCAGGCGCTGAACCTTTTTCACCAACGTGTCGGTTGCGACGCGAATGGCGTCCATAAGCCCTTTCGGCTTTTCATGAATTTTGATCGGCTCGAACGGTTTTTCCTCCTGAACAGGTTCGGGAGTTTTTGCGGTCGCTTCGCCAAAACCGGTTTTATTTTCCTCCGCAATGGCCGGCGCGGGTGGCGCGCCGTCCGGCGGCAAACCGGCGGCGATATTTTCCGCGCGTTCGATTTCCTGCGCGTGGCGTCGGTCATAGACCTTTTCCTGCGCGCTGACGCCGCCGACGGCTTCGGCGCGGGCTTCGGTGGCTTCGCGGTCCGGTTTTTGCGGGCCGTGGCCGAGTCCGCCGGACGGGCGAAATCGCATTCCTCCGCGGCGGCGCCGGGAAAAATTTCTGTCACTCATATTTAATAACCTTTTCGATAGATATACACGTTTTGAAGCACGCCCAGGGCGATCAACGAGCCGAGCACTGAAGACCCGCCGTACGACAACAGCGGCAGTGGAATGCCCGTTACAGGGACGATGCGAATATTCATGCCGATATTTACAAACACATGACTGAACAGGAGCGTCACAACGCCCACGGACAGCAATTTGCCAAGGCGATCGCGCGCCTGGCCGGCGATTCTGATTCCTGAAAATAGAATCACCGCATACAACGTCAGCACGATGATGCTGCCGACGAATCCTTCCTCCTCGGCAATGACGGAGAAAATGAAATCATTATGCGCCGCGCCCGCCGGCAGAAACTTGAGCGCGGTCTGGCTGCCTTTATGCCAGCCTTTTCCCCAGAATCCGCCCGAGCCGACCGAAATCATCGCCTGGCGGACCTGATAGGATTTTCTGTTTTGCTCGTCCCGCGCCGCTTTTTTTTCCTCGGCCGTCGCATTTTTCGGCGCGAAATCCACGCCAAAATAAACCAGCAACCGCTGGCGCTGATAATTTTCCAGCCTGATCTGCCACCAGCCGGGCGGCGTGAACAAAACATTCACCAGGAAAAAAACCGTGAGAATTCCCAATCCGCCGACGAGCCGGAATAAATATTTTTTCGGCGTTCCCGCGCAAAACAACATCATAAATCCGGTCGGCAGCAAAACCAGCGCGGAACCCAGGTCGGGTTCTTTCATGATCAGCAAAAATGGCAGCACGACCAGCCCGATGGCTTTCCAGAAATTCCGCACCAGCCACAGTTCCTCCACCGGACGACTCAGAAAATGTGCCAGCGCGAAAATAAACGCGAGCTTCGCGGTTTCACTGGGTTGCAGGTTGAAAAAGCCCAGATCAATCCACCGCCGCGCGCCCGAACCGTTCGTTGAACCGATGTGTGGAATCAGCACCGCGACCAGCGACAAAATGGAAAGCCAATAAATCACCATGGACCAGCGCGCGATGCTCCGGTAATCCAGAAAACAAACCGTAACCGCCGCCGCCAGTCCGATTCCGTACCAGACGATCTGGCGAAACCACATTTGATTGTAAAGCGCGGCGGATTGCGCGGTTTCGTTCACCATCGTCGCGCTGTAAATGAACGCCGCGCCAAGGAACATCAGTCCGGCAAGCGCGACCAGTTGCAGCCTGTCAATTCGCGGCTGGCGTTCGTTGAGAATGGGATCAAACATTTTAATTTGCCGCGACAGTGTTGCCCTGACCGACATTCATCTGCTCGCGTTCAACAAGAGTTTCATAAATTTTTCGCGCAACCGGCGCGCAGGTTCCGCCGCCGGAGCCGCCGTCTTCAATCATGACCACGACCGCGTAACGCGGATGCTCAAACGGCGCGAACGAAAGCAGCCATGTTGTTCTGCCAGTAAGCCGGTTACGAGTGTCCATAATTTCCGCCGTGCCGGTTTTCGCGCAGACATGCATCGTTTTCTGATGCGGCCAATTGCGAAACGCGGCGTACGCCGTGCCTTCCGGATCCTCAGTGTCGGCGAGCATTGCGTTTTCGAGAATGGCGAGACTGCTTCTTTTGACGCCCAGATGATCGCGAACACGGCCTTTCGGAAAAACGATCGCGTGATCGTTCGGCCCCATTTCCTGCGGTTCCATGCGATCCACCAATCGCGGCCAAAGCACTTTTCCGCCATTGGCAATCGCCGCCGCGACCACGGTCATTTGAAGCGGTGTCACGTCAATGTATCCCTGCCCGATGCAAAGATTGGCGGTGTTGCCGTTGAACCAGTTTTTGGAAAGCCGTTCCGCGTCCGGAAATGTTCCCGCCGTTTCCTGAAGTGTCCCGAGTCCAATCGGTTCGCCGAGATGAAATCGCCTGCCCATCTCGACGATTTTCTCGACTCCAGCGCTTAGCCCGTTGCTGATAAAATAGGAATTACTGGAATGAATCAGCGCTTTTTTAAAATCGTAAAGTCCCGGCGGCGCGGTGTCCTTGATTTTACGGCGGCCAACAAAAATCGCTCCGTGCCAGGGTTCCTCTGGATCCGGTTGCACTTTATACAACGCCTTCGGATCCATGCCGTTTTCCAGACACGCCAGACCGACAATGGGTTTAAAAATAGAACCGGGTTGATAATTTTCCTGCGTCGCGCGATTTTTCTCCGCGGTCAGCGATTGAATTTTTTGATATTCCGCCCGTGTCATTCCCTGAACAAAATCATTCGGATCAAACGTCGGCGAGGAAGCCATTGCCAGAATATCGCCGGTGTTCACATCCATCACAACCGCCGCGCCTCGAACCGGCTGCGGAACCGCGGCGGATTTCAGCGCGCGCTCGACGCCTTGCTGAATGTGCAGATCAATCGTCAGGAAAATGTTTGTTCCCGGCTGCACGGGCGACCAGACGGTTTCGCTTTGGCGATAGCCGAGGCTGTTGACGAGCACGGATTTTTCGCCGGCGCGCCCGTGAAGTTCCGTGTCATACGCGTATTCCAAACCGATCGCGCCGCGATAATCCGGCAGACGATAATCGAATGACGCGTCCTCGCCTTCATCGGACCGGTTGTCCTTGTGCAAATAGCCTAACAGGTGCGCGGCGGTGGTCTGATACGGATAATAACGCATGGACTGGATATCGAGGTTCGCTCCGGGAACGTTGAGCGATTGTTCCTCGAACCGGGCAATGTCCCGCGCGTCAATGTTTTCCACGAGCGGCAGCGGCATGAAAAGTCGCGCGGTGTAGTGGCGTTTGAAAGCGGCGAAACTCAGCGAAAGCGGTTTTTGCAATTCGCGGCTGATTTCCGCCATCGCGCCGTACGCGACATTGTAACGTGCCTGCCACTCAAGATCATCAACTTGTTCATGAGTCATTTTGACGTAATCCGTCTTGACGGAGCCGCCGCCGAACCATTTTTCCCAAAACGGGCCGGAATTGGTCACAATTTTTTTGGGCCGCAACCGGGCGTATTCTTTTTGAAATTGTTGCCGTAATTCCTCGAGGTAAAGATTCACATTGTAAACCGGGCGATTTTCCGCGAGGACGATTCCGTTGCGATCCAGGATTTTTCCGCGCACGGCGGGAACGCGAATGGTTTGAAAGGATTGCGTTTCCAGATGCGCCTGATATTCGCGCGCGGAAACGACCTGCACCCACCAAAGTCCCACCAGCAAAATCGTCAGACCGACGAAAATAATCGCCGCCAGCAAACGCAGGTGCGGATCGTTTTTTTTCAGCTGGTCGAAAATCAGCATGGTTTATGTAAAATCCGAAATCCGAGATCGGTAATCGCGCCGGGCGGATTCGAAATACGGATTTCGAATTTCGAGCTTCGGACTTTTTCGGATTTCGGGCTTCGAGTTTCGGATTTTATATTCATTTCCTCCCCCTCCGGATTTCGCGGTCGGGCCGGAAACTGGTTTCCGTGGCGCGACGATAATTGAGCGAGCGGTCGAACAATCCGAACAGTTGAAACCAGATCGGTGTGGCAATCGCGCCGCCCAGACTCATCACAATCCATTGCCAGATTGAGCCCCAGCCGAGCATCGGCACCTGGCCTTTGGTCAACATTAATAAAACCGTCAGCACCGGAACGATCGCGCTGGCTGCCAGGCCCAGAACGAATTGCGCGAACAGTTGATCGCGCAAAATCAATTCGCGCTGCGAGTAAATAATGAATCCCACGATGAACAATGGCAAAACGCTCACGCCAACCGGATTGGCCGAAAGCGTATCCAAAAAAATTCCGCCAAGCACCGCCGTGAGCGTGAGCGTGACCAGTCCGGTGGATAAACTCGCGTAAACCATGAGCGCCGGCAGAAGGCCCACCTGCGCGCCGAGCAGATGACGAATGCCGTTGAACGCGGCTTCCCAGAACACCACGAGAAACGCGGCAAACAAAACAAGAATGGAATTGAGCGCGTTCATACGTATGTCCAAAATCCAAAGTCCCAAGTCCAAAGTCTTTGGATGCGGCGCGCGCAAAAACCAACTTTAGACATTAGACTTTGAACTTGGAACTTCATGGCATCAGCACCCACACTTCCTCCAGTCCGCTGAAATTCGCGGCGAGTTTGACTCGCGCCTCGACGTAAAGGCCGTACTCGACCTGGTGCGAATCCACGATTTTTCCGATGGGAATGCCTTTGGGGAAAATTCCGCCCAGTCCGCTCGTGATGACGTTTTGTCCGGGCTGGATGTCCGCGCTTCTTGGGAGATATTTCAGTTCAATCAACGAGCCGTCAAACGGCCCCGACGCGCCGATAATTCCGGTGTCGTGCTTTGCGTTTTCAACCAGCGCGGAAACCTTGCAGTTCGGATCGCCAAGCAAAACGATCTGCGAATGCGTGAGGCTGACAAACGAAACCCGGCCAACCAATCCATCGGTCGTCAGCACCGGAAAATTCGTCCGAATTCCGTCGCGGCTGCCGAGATCAATTTGCATCGTGCGCCACCAGTTCGCCGGATCGCGCAGAATGACGTTCGCGAGTTTCAGTTTCCATGGAACTTTTTGTTGCCACGCGTAAAGCTGCCGGAAACGGGCATTCTCTTCCGCGGTTTCGCGGGACTGCATGATTTGCAGTTGAAGCTGCTGGATTTCGCGGCGATACGCCTCGTTTTGCCGGAGCAATTCCGAACGCGGCGTGAGCGCGTCGCCGGTTTTGTTAACGAGTTCGTGCGTTGAACTGGCGAGACCGAACAGCGGGAGAAACAGACTTCCAACGGCCAGTTTAATCCGGGTTGTGGCGCGATCGGGCAGGTTCAGAATAATCAGAACCAGCGCAACCACCACGACCGAGGCTATGTAATGCGACCGTCTTAGCATGGGGTGAAACTGGAAATCCAAAAGCCGAAAGCGGAAATCCGCCTGACCGTCCACGCCCGCAGCTTCGGGCCTCGGGCTTCGAGCTTCTCTCGGATTTCAGATTTCGGATTTCGGATTTTTCTTTGGTTCATCAGATGCTCGCGGCAAGCCGCGCGTTATCCGATGATCGCGAATGGAATTTACTTGGAGTTGGAAGAAACCCGCTTAAGAAACTGAAGTTCCTGCAAAACACGGCCCGTCCCCTCGGCCACGGCGCTCAACGGATCATCGGCAATATGGACCGGCAAACCGGTTTCCTCGGCGACCATCCGGTCAATGCCGCGCACCAGCGCGCCACCTCCGGCCATGACAATGCCCCTGTCCACCAGATCGGCGGACAATTCAGGCGGACAACGTTCCAACGTAATGCGGACAGATTCCAGTATTTGAGAAAGCGGCTCCTGCAAGGCTTCGCGAATTTCCTCCGAGCGAATGGTCAGGGTTTTCGGCAACCCCGCGCTCAGATCGCGGCCCTTTACTTCCATCGTTAATTCCTGCTCCAGCGGAAATGCGGATCCAATCCGTATTTTAATTTCCTCCGCTGTGCGTTCTCCAATCATCAGGTTGTAGGCGCGTTTCATGTGAGCCACGATCGTCTCGTCGAATTCGTCTCCGCCTACCCTCAGGCTGCGGCTGAAGACAATACCGGCGAGCGAGATGATTGCGATTTCGCAAGTGCCCCCGCCGATATCCACGATCATGTTGCCCGCAGGCTCATGCACCGGCAGCCCGGTCCCAATGGCCGATGCCATCGGTTGCTCGATTAAATACACTTCGCGAGCTCCGGCATGAGTTGCGGAATCTTTTACCGCCCGTTTCTCCACTTCGGTAATGCCCGAGGGAACCGCGACAACGACGCGCGGCGCAATGAGTTTCCGGTGATGGACCTTTTGGATGAAATGGCGGAGCATGGCTTCGGTAATCTCGAAGTCCGCGATGACGCCGTCTTTCATCGGCCGAATGGCCACGATGTTTCCCGGCGTGCGTCCCAGCATCCGTTTGGCCTCATCGCCAACGGCCAGGACATTTGTGGTGCCCGCCTGAATCGCCACGACGGACGGCTCGCGCAAAACGATTCCCCGATCACGCACGTAAACGAGGGAATTGGCCGTCCCGAGGTCTATTCCAATATCATTGGAAAACAGGGTTTTTACTTGTGCAAACATGAATTTGCCTACGAGGGCAAACAGTAAGAGCCGCACCGTTGGCAGGTCAAGATTATTAACCCGGAAGCCGGACCGATTGACTGAATCCGACCCCGCGATCAAAATTCAATTTCAGCACCCGCGCCCGAATCTGGTAAAATGATTCGGCGTTTCAAAAAAAGCGGCCCGGACCTCCCGGGCCGGGCCGATTCACGCCTGCTTCCAAGCAGGAGAAAGGTAAAACTACGCGATTAAATTGCCTCAACGTCCGCCAAAGCGCAATCAGAAGAAGTTCTAAATCGAATCCCGGGGATTTTACTAATTTGAAATTCACGTCAGACGCGACGCAATTTGGAAAACGCCTGTGGATCCTGATTTGTCCACTTCAATTTCCAAATTCGATTTTCGAATTTCGCCCGCGTTTTACGTTTCAGCTTGATTCTTCCGCGCACTGCCCGATGCTCTCGCGCATGGAAAAAGCTGATCAACTTCGCGAACTTTTCCGGATGCAAAAAGCGCTGAACGAACGCATCGGCGTGCGGACCGATGCCATGACCGAGGCGGAAAAGACGCAATGGGTTTTAAATTATTGCCGCGCCATGACCCAGGAAATCGCGGAACTGACCGACAGCGTCCCGTGGAAATGGTGGGCGAAATATCAGAAATTCGACGAGCAAAACGCGCGGGTCGAAGTGGTGGATTTATTCCATTTTTTAATCAGCCTTGCGCAAACGCTCGGCATGAGCGCCGACGATGTTTTCAGCGCGTACTGCAAAAAGAACGAAGTGAATTTCAAACGCCAGGAAAGCGGTTACACCTCGAAGGACGAATCCGATTCGCGGCATATTTGAGCGCGGAGAATTCACGAATCTTAATCAAAATTCGTGCGGAACTCAGCCGGATTTCCGTTCAGGAGAATCGTCCGTTCCGAAATATCCGAATTTGCGCAAAGAATTGCCAGCCGCGCGTTCCATTTTCGCGATCAGCGCGCGCGGCTGCGAGCGCCAGCGGCCCAGCGATGAAGGCGGCGAAATTTCCGCGCGCGCGATTTTTTCCGCGTCGCCCGGCGTTTCAAGAAATTTCAGAATTCGCGATGTGGTTTCCACCGGCTCGAGACAAAGATCCTCGAAACGCACCACCAGATAATTTTCCGGAAAATGCGTTTCCGCGTAAGCGGCCGCCTGGAAATTCACGCGATCCCACAGCAGAATGGAGCGAACCGGCCGGGCGAGCAGCCATCGTTCGCGCCAGTTCAACAGCCGGTGCCCGTGCTTGCGAAGCTGATTCTGATTTCCCGAAATCGCCATGTCGCGCCCGTCCCGCAGCACATGAATAAATTTCATTCCGGGAAATCGCGCGTGAAAAAAGGGCAGCAGATAAATGCTTCGCGGCGCTTTCCAACTCCAGCGTTGCGACGGCTCCCGAATCGCCGGATCCGCCGCCGCGAGATGACGCCGGACTGCATCATTAAAATCCCGCTCGAACTTTTTCGGAAAATCGGTCGCAGGTGGCGACAAGGATTCACGAATGAGCCGGTTCAGCCAGAAATTGTATAATCGGGAAAACTCCAACGCGTCCTCCGACACATTCAAATTTTTTCCCATGTAATAGCCGGCCTGCCGCGCGATTCGGGTGATGACGCGGGTTCCCGAACCGCCGGTCGCGCCGATAATGACCGGCGGCGAAATGGCGGCTGGAATTTCATTTATTTCGGAATTCATCAACACCTGGATTGCGCTTGCTTTCAAAGACGCGGTCGGGAACAGGTCCTTCAAACTGCACGGAACGTGGCGCTCGGAAACCGCATTAAGATTCTATTCGAATTCCGGTCGAACTCACAAAACAAAAAACAAAAACGCAATAGAAATTTCTTCTAGACAGTTTCAGAAATGGCGTTTGTAAGAAAATTCTTGCTCCCGAATTCTACCCATGTTACATGGGTTCAAATGGCGCGTTCATCCACCACCTATCAGTCCAAATGGAAGTCCGGGCAAACGACTGTCATTCGTGTTCCCATTCGACATGTTTCGGAACTTTTGCGCTATGCTCACCAATTGGATGGCATTGGACACTACGATTTGCGCGAATCTCCGGCGGGTTATCGCACGGCGGCAGATTTTGAAATGACCAAACCAGTTAATGTCGCGACTGTTCCGCACCGCTCACCATTTCGGTATCCCGGCGGAAAAACTTGGCTTGTTCCTTACATCCGATCATGGCTTGCAAATCGTAACTCAAGGTTAAACATCTTGATTGAGCCGTTTGCCGGCGGAGGAATTAGTGGCCTGACGGCAGGTTTTGAGAATCTCGCTGATCACATAATTTTAGTCGAGCGTGACAGCAATGTAGCCGCTGTATGGCACACTATTTTGAGCGGACAAGCGGATTGGCTGGCTAATCGAATCTTAGATTTCAAGCTCTCGCGTGAAAACGTGAATGCGATTCTCTGCCGGGAGCCGCAGACGCAGCGTGAAAAAGCGTTTGCTGTAATTCTTCGCAATCGCGTTCAACGTGGTGGGATTATGGCTCCAGGGGCCGGACTTGTAAAAACCGGCGAAAATGGACGTGGGCTGCACTCACGTTGGTACCCGGAAACTTTGGCGCGACGCATTCGTGAAATCGCAGCGACGCGAGATAAATTCACATTCATTGAAGGTGACGGTTTTGAAATTATTCACCGTTACGCCGATGATGAAAATGCAGCGTTTTTCGTTGATCCGCCCTATACTGTGGCATCACGGCGATTGTATCCACATTGGCAAATTGATCATCGAAAACTTTTTGCGCTTTTGGCGAACATAAAAGGGGATGTTTTACTGACTTACGACAACACCCGTGAAATTTCCTCGCTTGCATCTGAGTTTGGATTCAATACAAAAGCAATTACGATGAAGAATACGCACCACGCCCGTATGACGGAGCTTTTAATCGGAAAGGATTTATCTTGGCTCAGGTCTAAGGCAAACGGGCGCGAATCTGCAACTCGAATCGCTCAAGAGATATTGGCGTTCCACCCGTGAGACCTTCAACAGCGTTGCTCAACGTTGTAAAATGGAGTTGATCTCGTTCTAAAGCAAAGTGTCCATTTATGGCTTCGTATTTGACAACAAACCACACAATTTCGGAATTCGACAAATCTTTAACCTCTCGCATCGTCCCGAGAGAATTCCAAAACGCACGGTCAATTACGACCGCCATTTTCTTCCCCCAACGACTGATTGTTGGCACTTTTGTTTGAAGTTGCGGCATCAGCCGCTTTGGTCCAGACGAACGAAAATCGGGGCGCCTCTGAACCATCGGAAATGGACTTCCTGGTCCGTTCCATTCACGCATGATTTTGAAATCATTTTCCATACTCTTTCCGGAAAAATAGACAGCTTGCATTTCCAGCGCGCACCACTTCAGAAAGCCGTCTTCGAGATGAACCAAAACTCTGTCTATTTTCCCAACAGCGTCTTGATCCTCTTCTTGTTGAATTTCACCCATCAGAAACGGAAGCTCTGAAATCGAAATCGGATTTTTTGTCCCGAGCAGAACTTCGCCAACCCACGCAATAACAGTATTGTTGTCGAGAAACCGGCTGGGACAAGTTGTTACGAGCGGGCCAAAGGATTGAACCTGTCCCTGTTCCAACTCATATTGTCGTAACGAACACACCCCACCCCTTTTGTGGCATTTCTGTGGATTTCCCGAAATTTTCGGCTTAAATGGACAATCCATTTCACGATGAGAAACCATCGAAAGTTCGCGAACACGTTCTGGCGGCAATGCACTAAAATCGAAACCAAACAGTTCACCCGCGCCATATCGTTTCGGCATGGACCGAGACTATGAAACGTGCATACAAATTCGACAACAAAAAACGCGGCTGGAATTTCTTCCAGCCGCGCTCGATTTTCGGTTCCTCAAAAATGGGCGCGCTTGAATGGCGCACCGAATTTTCAGTAATCCATTCCGCCCATGCCGCCGCCGTGGCCGCCAGGCATCGGAGCCGGTTTTTCTTTCTCCGGCAATTCCGTGATCAGGCATTCGGTCGTGAGCAACAGACCGGCGATGGACGCCGCGTTCTGCAACGCGCTGCGTGTGACTTTTTTCGGGTCAACAACGCCGGCTTTCACGAGGTCTTCGTAATTTCCAGTCGCGGCATTGAAACCTTCATTGCCTTTGCGCTTCTTGATTTCCTGAACGACGACGCTGCCTTCGTATCCGCCGTTCGCGGCAAGCTGCTTGGCCGGATATTCAATCGCGCGTTTGACGATGTCCACGCCGATTTGCTCGTCTTCGTTCGCGCCTTTGACCGCTTCAATCGAAGCAGTGCAACGCAGCAACGCCACGCCGCCGCCGGGAACAATGCCTTCCTCGACCGCCGCGCGAGTCGCGTGCAACGCGTCTTCCACACGGGCTTTCTTTTCCTTCATTTCGCTTTCGGTCGCGGCGCCGACATTGATGACGGCCACGCCACCGGCGAGTTTCGCCAGGCGTTCCTGCAATTTTTCGCGATCGTAATCCGAAGTGGTTTCCTCGATCTGACGGCGAATCTGGTTGACGCGTCCCTGAATCTCGGAGGATTTTCCGTAGCCTTCGACGATTGTGGTGTTTTCCTTGTCCACCACGATGCTTTTGGCGCGACCGAGATCTTCAAGCTGAATGTTTTCCAGCTTGATGCCGAGGTCTTCGGTGATGCATTTGCCGCCGGTGAGGATGGCAATGTCTTCGAGCATCGCTTTGCGGCGATCACCAAATCCCGGAGCTTTCACCGCGCAAACGTTCAATGTGCCGCGCAGTTTGTTCACAACAAGCGTCGCGAGCGCTTCGCCTTCGACATCTTCGGCGATGATCAAAAGCGGTTTGCCGAGCTTGGCGACTTTTTCGAGAATCGGCAGCAAGTCTTTCAGGCTGCTGATTTTCTTTTCGTAATTCAGGATGTACGCGTCGTCCAGTTTCGCTTCCATGGATTCCGCGTTCGTGACGAAGTACGGCGAGAGATAGCCTTTGTCGAACTGCATTCCTTCAACCACGTCCAGCGTGGTTTCGATGGATTTGGCTTCTTCGACTGTGATCGTGCCATCCTTGCCGACTTTGTCCATCGCGTCGGCGATGATTTCGCCGATCGTCGTGTCCCAGTTCGCGGAAACGGTCGCGACCTGTTTGATTTCTTCCTTGTCTTTGACCTTCTTCGCGATTTTGTCGAGGTTCGCGACGGCCGCTTCCACGGCTTTGTTGATGCCGCGTTGAATGCCAATCGGGTTCGCGCCGCTGGTGACGTGTTTCAGGCCTTCGCGGAAAATCGCTTCGGCCAGAACGGTCGCGGTCGTCGTGCCGTCGCCGGCGTTGTCGCTGGTTTTGCTGGCGACTTCGCGGACCATTTGCGCGCCCATATTTTCATAGGGATCTTCCAGTTCGATTTCCTTGGCGACAGTGACGCCGTCCTTGGTCACGGTCGGGGAACCGAATTTTTTGTCGAGAACGACGTTGCGGCCTTTCGGTCCGAGCGTCGCGGTGACGGCGCGGGCGAGTTTGCTGACGCCCTTCAACAGCGACTGACGCGCTGTCTCGTCAAATACTAATTGTTTTGCTGCCATAATCTTTTTTTTATTTTCGAGTTTGAGTTTCGGGTTTCGTGTCAATCAATCACGGCAAGAACGTCGTCCGAGCTGAGAATTTTGTATTCCTTGCCGTCCAGTTTGATTTCCGTGCCGCCGTATTTGCTGCACAGAATGCGGTCGCCTTTTTTGACTTCGAACGGAACTTTCTTTCCGTTGTCGTCGGTTTTGCCGGTGCCCAGCGCGACCACGATGCTTTCCATCGGTTTTTCTTTCGCGGTATCGGGAATGATGATCCCGCCCTTTTTGACTTCCTTCTCTTCGGCGGGTTCCACAAGAATGCGGTCGCCAAGAGGTCTAACGTTTAGTGCCATAGTTGTTGTTTTCTTTTTTTGTTTTTTTGTTTAATTAAATCCCGCCGCCCAAGCGGCGGGAAAAATCTAGCTCCATAGGAGCGAAATCTTTGTAGGAGATCGTAACCCGGAATTTTCAAGCTCCATCGGAGCGACATCTTTTGCGCTCCGACAGAATATGCCGCTCCTACGGAGCTGGAAATCCTGATCCGACCCTTTTTCTACAAACAGGTCGCTCCTCTGGAGCTGGCTCAAGTGTATCTGTGCCAAGTTCATCTTTAATTCGCAAACTCTTCCCTGCCAAATCCGGATTTGATTCGCTTACTTCTTCTCCTCATCCACAACTTCGGCGTCAATGATCGGACCTTCGTCCTTCTTTTCGCCTTCAGCCTGCGGGCCGGGTTCAGGTCCGGGCTGCGCGCCAGGCTGGCCTTGCCCGCCGGCTTTCGCTTTTTCAGAAGCCGCTTTGTAAAGCTCGGCGGAAATTCCCTGCATCGCCTCGTTCAATTTCTCGCCGGCGGATTTGATGGCCGACACGTCGCTGCCTTTAAGCGCTTCCTTGGCTTCGTTGACCGCGGTTTCGACTTTGCCTTTGACATCGCCGGAAATTTTATCCGCGTTGTCCTTGAGCAATTTTTCGGAGCGATACACCAGGTTATCCACTTCGTTGCGCGTTTCGATTTCTTCTTTTTTCTGCTTGTCCTCGTCGGCGTGCAACTCCGCGTCTTTGCGCATTTTTTCGATTTCGTCTTTCGACAAACCGCTGCTCGCCGTGATCGTGATTTTCTGTTCCTTGCCCGTGCCGAGATCTTTCGCGCTCACATGCAAAATGCCGTTGGCGTCAATATCGAACGTGACTTCAATCTGCGGAACGCCGCGCGGCGCCGGCGGAATATCGGTCAGATGAAATTTGCCAATCGTTTTGTTGTCTTTGGAAAACTGGCGTTCGCCCTGAAGAACGTGAATTTCCACGCCCGGCTGATTGTCGCTGGCGGTGGAAAAAATTTCCGATTTGCGCGTGGGAATTGTCGTATTGCGTTCGATCAGTTTTGTGAAAACGCCGCCAAGCGTTTCAATGCCGAGCGAAAGGGGCGTCACATCCAACAACAAAACGTCTTTGACATCACCCTTGAGCACGCCGCCCTGAATGCCTGCACCGATCGCGACGACTTCATCGGGATTCACGCCTTGATGCGGCGGTTTGTTGACGAGCGAATGCGCGGTTTCGACGACTTTCGGCATACGAGTCATGCCGCCAACGAGCACCAGTTCGTCAATTTTATCGGCGGAAATCTGGCTGTCGCGCAGGCAATTCCGCACCGGCGTAATCGTGCGCTCGAATAAATCATCGCAAAGCTGCTCCATTTTGGCGCGAGTCAATTTCATCGAAATGTGCTTCGGCCCGCTGGCGTCCGCCGTGATGAACGGCAAATTGATTTCGTATTGTTGCGCGCTGGAAAGAGCGATTTTGGCTTTTTCGGCTTCCTCCTTGATGCGTTGGAGCGCGTCGGGTTGTTTGCGCAAATCCATTCCCTGCTCTTTTTTGAATTCATCAAGAATCCAATCCATGATGCGATTGTCCCAATCGTCACCGCCCAGATGCGTATCGCCGTTGGTCGCTTTCACTTCGAAAACGCCGTCTCCAATTTCGAGAACGGAAATATCGAATGTGCCGCCGCCCAGATCGTAAACCGCGATTTTCTCGTCTTTCTTTTTGTCCAAACCGTAAGCGAGCGACGCGGCGGTCGGTTCGTTGATAATGCGGAGAACTTCGAGGCCTGCGATTTTCCCGGCGTCTTTCGTCGCCTGACGTTGGGAATCATTGAAATAAGCCGGAACGGTAATGACGGCCTGGGAAATTTTTTCGCCGAGACGCATTTCGGCGTCGGCTTTCAATTTGGCGAGAATCATCGCGGAAATTTCGGGCGGCGTGAATTGCTTCGTTTTTCCTTCGACTTCCACTTCCACCGCGGCATCGCCGTTGGAAGCTTTGACGACTTTGTAGGGAACGCGTTTGAGTTCTTCCTGGACTTCGTCGAATTTTCGGCCCATGAACCGTTTAATCGAATAAATCGTATTTCGGGAATTCGTCACGGCCTGGCGTTTTGCGGCATCGCCGACCAACCGTTCGCCGGTTTTTGAAAATGCGACGACTGATGGCGTGACGCGCCGGCCTTCTGAATTTTCCAATACCAACGGCTCGCCGCCTTCCATGACCGACATGCAGGAGTTCGTGGTTCCTAAATCAATTCCAAGTACTTTTGCCATAAATTAAAAAATCATTTTTAAAAATCTTTGCCCAAATCTCTCCAGTTTCTTTTTGCAAGGAGAATGCCAACTCCTGTGAACACGCATTTCCTGCCGTATTTCCTATGGTTTTTAAGGATTTTCAGGATGAGCGATTCTTTTTTGAGTGAGTCGAGCTGGCACACTTTCAGATTATTTGGCACATTTCTGAAAGGGTGCGTGTCTCAATGGAAATTTTTCGGAACGCTTTATTTGGAAGAAAAAACCAGACACGGATTCCACGGATTTTCACGATTTGGGAATCCGTGGGAATCAGTGTAATTTGTGTTCTCGAATCCTGAAACCAACCATTCGGATTTCGGTCTTCGGATTTCCCTCACTTGCTTCCCGGTTTGATCGCCGGCGACGACGCCAGATCCGGCGGTAATTTGTCCGGTTCAAACGCTTCGACTTCCAGCGATAACAAACTGAAAAACGGCACGCCGAAATTGGTTTTTCCGTTCGAGCGATCCACCGCCGCCGCGACCGCCTGAACATCTCCGCCGTTCGCGCGCACGATTTCCAAAGTTTCCTGAACGCGTCCGCCCTTGGTCACAACATCTTCCACAACGAGAATTTTTTCGCCCGGCGCGATTTTGAATCCGCGGCGCAAAACCAGTTTGCCTTCCTCTTTTTCCACGAAAATAAACCGGCTGCGAAGTTGCCGCGCGACTTCCTGGCCGAGCACCAATCCGCCCATCGCCGGCGCGACAACAGTGGAAATTTCCAGATGTCGGAGCTTTTCGGCAAGCGCGCCACCGACCTTTTCAACGACCGGCATTTGTTGAAAAGCCAAAGCGCATTGAAAAAACTGGCGACTGTGCAATCCGCTGCGAAGGATGAAATGGCCGTCGAGCAGCGCGCCGGTGTCGCGAAAAATTTGCAGCACTTCTTCGGTTGTCATTTCGCAAAGTTTCGAGTTTCGGAATTCAAGTTTCAAGTTCTTTGCATCGAACTAAAATGAAGCTACAAAAAAATTATTGTTTACAAAAACTGATTCTGTGTCGTAAAACAATTTTAACCTGAATTTAATCTCTGCGACGCAAACGGGTCCCGTTATTCAGAAATCCGGATTATTCCCTATGGGAGCGCCGCCTGAGAAACAACTATGATGAAGAAGCCGATCCGCGCCATTCTTTTTGCGTTTTCGTTATTTAGCGGCGCGGTGTTTCCTGTTCAGGCGCAATGGCTAACGCAATCCGTTCTCGTCAAACCCGGTTGGACTGCCATTTATCTCCACGTTGACGCGAGCTACAAAAACCTGAACGAACTGGTCGGCTCGGAGGCAAAAAATCCAATTGACCAGATCTGGCGATGGCAGCCTCCGGCCAGCGCGCAGTTTGTAACCTCGCCGCTGGAGCCGCTGACCACGAGCAGCGATTGGGCGAACTGGTCGCGATTCGACACCGGCGTGCCGGCGACATTGAGCGCGCTCACCGCGAACTCGGCTTATCTGGTTCACTCGACCGCCACTTCCAATTACGTCTGGCAAATCAAAGGAAAACCCATCGCGCCAAGTTACATCTGGACCACCAGCGGGCTTAACTTTTTTGGATTTCCAACTCCGCCGGATAATCCGCCGCTTCTGGACAATTTCCTTTCGCTTGTGCCGGAATTCAGCGGCGCGGCTGAATTTTATCAGTATGTCGGCGGGAATCTCGGCGGGTCCAATCCCGGTCAGGTCATTGCGCGTCACGCGTTGCATGTCACGCGCGGACAGGCGTTTTGGGTTCGCGCTGGAACATATTTCAACGATTATTTCGGGCCGTTTCAGGTTTCGCTTTCCGGCTCGGGCGAGATCGCGCTTGGCGATTCGGGCGGGCAATACAGTTTTCATCTGCGAAATACCACCGCGACCAATCTGACGGTTTCCGTCCGGCTGATTTCTTCGGAAACTCCGCCAACCGGCCAGCCTGCGATTGCCGGCGCGCCTCCGGTTTTGCTGCGCGGCGCGCTGAATATCACCAATTTGACTTACGCCTACAGCGATTTATCCGGCGGCGTTGCGCAATGGAATCTCGCGCCAAAAGGCCAGCCAGGTTCGGACATCACGGTTGTTTTGGGCGTAAATCGTTCCGTGCTGATCGGCAATCCGGGAAAACTTTACGCGGGAATTTTGCGATTTACCGATTCGTACGGTTTTTCTCAGGTGGACGTTCCGGTGTCCGCGCAGGCGTCATCGCTTTCCGGTCTTTGGGTTGGAAAAGCCGTGATAACGCAGGTGGCCAATTACCTTAAAACCTACGACCGCGACGCCAACAACAAGCCGATCGTTTCTCCCGACGGAAATTACATCGTCACCAACGTGGATACGAGCCTGGGTCCGGTGGCAAAGCCGTTTCCATTCCGGTTGATTCTTCACAACGACGGCACAAACGTGGTTCTGCTCCAGCGCGTTTATTATGGCGTGAATCCGTTTTCGAAACAGGTGATTTCCACAAGTGAAAGCGCGTTGGACCCGGCGAAACTCGACTCGGCCCGGCGCATCAGCGCGGTCAATTTTCCGTGGTCGAGCGCGAATAATCCGTGGCCGTTCTCCGGCCAGCTTGCCGCCGGAAATACACTCACCACCACGGTCGCGCTCGCTTACGATGATCAGGCGTCAAATCCATTTCTCCACACCTACCATCCCGACCACGACAACCTGGATGCGACGTTCAAAAATGAATTGCCGCGCGGCGCGGAATCCTACGACATCACGCGCCAGATCACGCTTCAGATTGATCCGGTTGGCGATGACTTCGGCAGTTTGACGCATGTCGGGCAGACTTTCAGCGGAACCTACAGCGAAACAATTGTCCTGGCCGGCTCCGGCAGCAACAGCCGGACATTCAATGTCAGCGGCAATTTTTCCATCAACCGAATCAGCTCCATCGCCACGCTTACACGACCTTGAAAACGAATTCCCAAAACCACCAAATGCCTATGAAAAGCAAAGCCAAGCTCTTCTCAAAATCCCTGCTTCCTTCGCCAGTTCGCGGATACAGATTGTCGCGCCGCGTCAATCCGGCTTTTCTGGCGTGGCTTGGCGGAATCGGCGCCGCATTGGTTTTGATGCTCGCCGCCGCGCCTCGCAGCGCTTTGGCGCAAGCGACACCAAACCCGCCCGACCGCCTGACGTATCAGGGATTTTTAGTGGACGCCAATGGCGTCGCGCTCGGAGCGACCGCGCCGAAGAATTACGATGTGATTTTCCGAATCTGGAACGATCAGAATTCCAGCGACACTTCGCATCGGTTATGGACCGAGCAACAGACGGTGACGGTGGATAAAGGTTATTTCAGCGTTTTGCTCGGCGAAGGCAGCCAATATTCGACCGAGCCGCACCCGAGCATTTCCTCGCTGTTCGCGGCGCCGGACGCTTCGGATCGCTACGTTGAAATCACTGTCAAAGGCATCGGCTCCGGTTCTCCGGCGGGCGATGTCACGATTCAGCCGCGGTTGCGATTGCTCACCTCGCCGTATGCGTTTCTGGCGGAAAAAGCGGTTCACGCGGCGTCGCTCGTGAACAATTCCAACGCGCCGATTGTGAGCGCTTCGGGAACTTCTCTCACGATCAACGGCAGCGCGACGGCGAACAGTTTTTCCGGAAATGGCGCGGGCCTGACGTCGTTGAATGCCGGAAATATCACGAGCGGAACGCTTTCAGATCTGCGCCTGACCGCCAATGTGGCTTTGCGAAATGCGGATCAGACGTTCACAGGACACGACATATTTTCCTCGCTGAGCCTTTCAGAATCCGGAAATTTGCGATTGAACGATCAGCCAATTTACATCCGTGGCGGCTCCGATCAAAATCATTACCTGGCTTACAATTCCTCGGTGGATGGTCCGGAATTGCGAGGTTGGTCGGGTGGATTTTTAAGCACCGGAAACGGCGGGATTCACAACGCGTTGCGATGGGATACTACAACCGTGACCGTGAACGGTAAATTTTCGGTTAACTCTACGGGGTATGTGTCATCGGAAATAAATTCCGCAAACGTCGCCGGCACATGGCTGAGTGTTGGAAATTCCTCCAGCGGCGGGACTAACTGGCATCTGATCTCCACTGGTAATGGCAACGGCGAAGGCCCCGGCAAGCTCTTAATTGCCCCGGGACCGGTTTCCGGCTCAATCAACACGACGGTCCTGGCGCTTACACCTTCGGGTCTGGTAGGAGTCGGCACCTCGACTCCCTCCCTCGCGCAACTGGAAGTTCGCGGAAACGCTGTCAACAATAACATCAGCACGTACGGGTACATAAACAGGGATGGCGCAGGAAATATTGTGGGGTTTTCGGGAGTCGTTCCTTTCTCGATTTACACCGATGGCCGAATCGCCGCGCCGGAATTAAACGCCTTTTCAGACGCTCGAATCAAAAACATCAAAGGCCCAACTGACAGCGCGCAGGACCTTCAAACCTTGTTAGGCATCCAGATCACGGATTACACGATGGTGGATACTGTGGCCAACGGAAATCGCCCTCACAAGAAAGTTATCGCGCAACAGGTTGAAAAAGTTTTCCCGGAAGCTGTTTCTAGTTTTACAAATGTGGTCCCGGATATTTACACGAAATCCGACGCGCAGGCCGGGTGGATTCCACTTACAAAACAATTGAATCCCGCGCTGAAAATCGGAGATCAGGTGCGGTTGATTACCGAAAAAAATACCGCGTTGCACGAAGTCACCGAAGTAAACGCCTACGGTTTCCGTGTCAAAGACGCCGTTGACGGCCCGGTTTTTGTTTATGGCCGGCAGGTTGGCGATTTCCGAACGGTGGATTACAGCGCGATTTCGATGCTGAACGTTTCAGCCACGCAGGAGCTCTATCGCGAGCTTCAGGACAAGGACGCGAAAATTCAGGAATTACAAGCACAATTGAATCAGGTCACCGCGCAGGAACAATCCCAGGCCGCTCGATTGGACAAGTTGGAATCCGTGATAAACCAAATCGCTCCCGCAATGCAAAGCTCGAATTCGCAGTAAAGCTGCGGCGCATTTCATCGTGAAAACGTGAAGATATGAAGCAATTGTCCCGCGTCATTCTAAGCTCGATCGGCCTGATGGCCAGTGTGGCGGCGTCGCTTGGAGCTCCGGCTTTGCCTTTGGAAATTCACCAGGACTTCACAACTTACAATCTCCAGTCTCAAAGTGGCGTTCCTATTTCAAACGTCACAAATAATCCGCCCGGTTCGGACGGTCGGATGCCCACCGT
>DASSNZ010000222.1:0-15043 GCA_035701135.1 Verrucomicrobiia bacterium | reverse complement strand
CGAGTTTTTCCCGGTCCGGCGTGCTTTTGCTGGTGGTCGCCGCCGCAGCCAAAGTAACTTTCGCCACGTCATCAATAAACTGAACGTAAATATGCTGATTGGTAAAGCAAACGCTCATGCGCGGACGCTCTTTGGTGCCGCTGACTTTCTTGCGAACGCGCCAATGCCGCAGTTTCGCGAGTTTCTGTTTTTTTTCTGTTCTCATCGTAGTTCGCCACGGATGTTGCCGTGATCTTAATTATTACTGAACCGTCTTGCCTTCCTTGCGGACAACATGCTCGCCCACGTAACGCACGCCTTTGCCCTTGTAAGGTTCCGGCGGGTAAAATCCCCGAATCTCCGCCGCCACACGGCCAACCAACTGGCGGTCCGGTCCTTCAATGGTGACTTTCGTGTTTTCCTCGACCGTCACTTTGATCTGATCCGGAATCGGATACAACACAGGATGCGAATAACCGAGGCTCAGATTGATCTGTTTTCCCTGAACAGCGGCTTTGAAACCGACGCCCTGGATTTCAAGTTTTTTAACAAAACCTTCGCTTACGCCTTTGACCATGTTATTGACCAGCGCGCGGCTAAGGCCGTGCAAGGCTTTGGCCTGCGGATCTTCGCCGGCGCGGCTGACAATGATGGTGGAATTTTCCACTTTCAGGCTGGTCCGCCGGGGCAATTCAAATTGCAATTTGCCTTTCGGTCCTTCCACAGAAACACGCTGGCCTTTGACTTCCACCTTGACCTTCGGCGGAACGGCAATCGGTTGTTTTCCAATTCGCGACATGAGTTCGTTAAATCGTTAAAAGTTAAATTGGTGTATCACCACACGTAACAAAGCAATTCTCCGCCAAGGTTTTTCTTGCGGGCCGATGTTCCGCTCATCACGCCTTCCGACGTGGAAATCACGGATACGCCAAGCCCGCCGAGCACGCGCGGAATTTCCGCGGAGCCGACGTAACGGCGCAAACCGGGACGGCTGACGCGGCGGATGCCTTCGATCACGCTTTTTTTGCCCTCGTATTTCAACTTGAGCTTGAGCGTTTTGCGCGGCTTGCTTTCGGTCGTCACGTCCGCCACGTAACCTTCTGTTTTCAGAATGTTCGCGATGCTCTCCTTCATTTTGGAGTGCGGGATTTCAACGCTCGGCAGCAACGCGCGCTGCGCATTGCGAATCCGCGTCAACATATCAGAAATCGGGTCTATCATAAAAAAGGATTACCAACTCGCCTTCGTCACGCCCGGAATCAATCCGTTCAAAGCGGCTTCACGGAAGGTCAATCGTGAACAGCCGAACTTGCGCCAATAACCGCGACGGCGCCCGCTCATCGAGCAGCGATTCACCACGCGTGTCGGGCTGGCGTCGCGCGGCAGTTTCGCCAGTCCGGCGTAATCACGTTTGGCTTTCAATTCGGCGCGGATCGCGGCGTATTTTTTCACCGTTTCCATTTTGCGCTTGTTGCGCTCTATCCATGCTGTCTTCGCCATAAAAATCTTTCTTATTTTTCCGCCAGCGGCAGTCCCATCAGTTTCAATAAATCCAATGCCTCGCCGTCCGTCGGCGCGGTCGTCACGATGGTCACATCCATGCCCTGCGTGCGCTTGATTTTGTCCAGCTCAATTTCTGGAAAAATCGTCTGATCAGAAATCCCAAATGTATAATTTCCGCGGCCATCGAATTTGCGCGGCGACAATCCGCGAAAATCACGAATGCGCGGCAGCGCGGCGGCGACCAGCCGGTCGAAAAACTCATACATCGCGTCTTTCCGGAGCGTCACGCGGCAGCCAATCGCCTGTCCCTGGCGCAATTTAAAATTCGCGATGCTGTGACGCGATTTGCTGATCGCCGGTTTCCGCCCGGTAATCAGCGTCAAATCCTTTGCCGCATCGTCAATCGCGCTTTTTTCCAGAGACGCGCTCACGCCCATGTTCACGACGATTTTTGTCATCTTCGGGATCTGATGAACATTCGCGTACTTGTATTTTTCCTTCAGCGCCGGAACCGCCTGGCTGACGTATTTATCGTAAAGTCTGGCTTTCATTTTTCTGCGTCACGGATTTGCCGTAACTTCTTTCTCAATCTGTTTCTTTTAAAATTTCTCAGGCTTTCGCGGGAGTCGTTCCGCGCTTCGACGCGCGCGCGTCAAAAACTTCGGCTTTCATCACGTTGGAAATATGAATCGTCCCCTCGCGCTCGATAATTGCGCCCTGCGGATTCTGCTGGTTTTTCCGGGTATGCCGCTTGATCATTCGCGAGCCTTCCACGATCACGCGCTGGCTTTTCGGGTTGACGGCAATAATTTTGCCGCGCCTGCCTTTGTCCGCGCCGGCAATCACCACGACCTGATCGCCTTTTTTCACATGAGATGTTTGCATACTTAAATAACTTCCGGCGCAAGCGAAATGATTTTCATGAATTTCTTGTCGCGCAATTCGCGGGCGACCGGACCGAAAATACGGGTTCCGCGCGGGTTCTGTTCCTTGTCAATAATGACGCACGCATTCCGGTCAAACCGCAAATACGAGCCGTCATCCCGGCGAATCGCCTGCCGGGTGCGCACAATCACGGCATCCACGACATCGCCTTTTTTCACCGTGCCGTCCGGCGCGGCATCTTTGATATGCGCTTTGATCACGTCGCCCACCCGGGCATAACGCTGGTTTTTGCCAAGAACACCGATGGCCCACGCCACTTTCGCCCCGGTGTTGTCGGCGACATCCAAATGAGAACGAACCTGTAACATATAAAAAATTCGCTGACTGCTGTTAAGCTTCCGCCGGCGTTACGTCGCCACCGCGAGTGACCACTTCCACCAGACGCCAGCGTTTCAATTTCGACAACGGCCGGGTTTCCTGGATCCGCACGGTATCGCCGGGTTTCGCCTCGGCTTTTTCATCGTGCGCGTATAATTTTTTGTAACCGGTCACCACCTTTTTGAATTTCGGGTGCGGAAAACGCCGTTGCACGCGCACCACGATGGTTTTGGCCATCTTATTGGAGATGACTTCGCCAACGCGCTCTTTGCGGTTGCCGCGGGCGGTGGTTGTTTCCAAATTTTTCGTTTCGTCAGCCATATGTTTTCAACCACGGACTCGCGCGGAAGAACGACGCTCAATTCCGCCGCTCAAAATTCCGTTTTCAAATCCGTGTTTATCTGTGTTCATCCGTGGTTAATAAATTCAAGCAGCTTTGTTTCGCAATTGAGAAATCCGCGTTTCCACCCGCGCAATATCTCTGCGCAACGTGCGCAACCGGCCCGCTTTTTCAAGCTGGGCGCTGGCCTGCTGCAAACGCAGGTTAAAAATTTCCTGTCGCAAATCGCGGCTCAAAACCGTCAGTTCGGCCGGAGTCGCGTCTTTGATTTTCGGATCGGACATTTTCATAAAATTCGGCTTTCAATCAGCCCGCGTTGTGCCGCGAAATAAATTTGGTTTTGATCGGCAGTTTGCTGGCCGCCAGACGCATGGATTCCCGCGCAATGGCTTCCGTCACGCCGTCCACCTCAAACAACACATTCGCCGGGCGAATCACCGCGACCCAGGATTCCAGCGGGCCTTTGCCTTTGCCCATTCGTGTTTCCAACGGTTTTTTAGTGAATGATTTCTGCGGAAACACGCGGATCCACATTTTGCCGTGGCGTTTCATGTTGCGGGCAATGGCCACACGCGCGGCTTCGATCTGCTTCGTGTCCAGCCAGCAACGCTCCATCGCCATCAATCCATATTCGCCAAAGGCCACCGTGCTGCCGCGATACGCCAGTCCGGCGCGGTTGCCGCGGTGCATTTTGCGAAATTTTACTCTGTCCGGCTGTAATGGCATAAATTCTAAATCGTTAAATCAGTAACTTGTTAAATCGTAATTAGTGATTGGTCATCTGCCTGTTTAACTCATTTAACCTTTCACCAGTTACTCATATCACTTTCACTTCACCGGCACAGGCTCGGCCTGCGGCTGCGGCGGGGCTTCTGCTTTCTTCGGTTTGTTTTCGCCTTTGCAAATCCAGCACTTCACCCCGAGTTTTCCGTAAACCGTCTTTGCCTCGGCAAAACCGTAATCAATCTCCGCGCGCAACGTGTGCAGCGGAACGCGGCCCCAATGATATTGTTCGACGCGCGCCAGTTCCGCGCCGCCCAAACGTCCGGCGCAACGAATCTTGATTCCCTCCGCTCCGAAATCCTTGGCGGTTTGCAATGCTTTTTTCATCGCGCGACGGAAAGAAACGCGCCGCTCCAATTGCAGCGCGACGTTTTCCGCGACGAGTTGGGCGTCCGTTTCCGGCTGCTTGATCTCGATGATGTCCACGTAAATTTCTTTGCCGGTCATCCTGCTCAATTCCTCCTTGAGCTTGTCAATTTCCGCGCCCTTGCGTCCGATAACAACGCCGGGACGCGCGGTGAGGATCGTAATACGGCAACGGTTGGCGGCGCGTTCGATCAGAATTTTCGGAACGGACGCGGTCTCCAATTTTTTCTTCAGCAAATCGCGGATTTCGCGGTCTTCGGTGAGCAGTTTGCCGAATTCTTTTTTGCCGGCATACCACTTGGAGCGCCAGTCTTTGTTGACGGCGACGCGCAGTCCGATTGGATTGGTTTTTTGACCCATACTAAATCTGGATAAATGGATTGATGGAAATCCGATGGCTCTTGTTATTCATCGCTCAGAACAATCTTGATGTGACAATTCCGCTTGAGAATCGGTCCCGCCGAACCGCGCGCCTTTGGAGTGAACCGGCGCAAAGTGGTCGCAGTCTGCGCGACAGCCTCCTTGATGCGCAACGCTTCGGGTTTGGCGTTGTTGTTGTTTTCCGCGTTGGCGATTGCCGAACGCAGGGTTTTGGCGACAAAACGCGCGCCTTTTCGCGGCACCACCGCCAGCGCCGCCTGCGCCTGAAGCGCGGGCAAACCTTGAATTTGCCGCACCACTTCCCGCATTTTCTGCGCGGACATGCGGACGTTTTTGGTAATCGCGTGAATTTCCATAAAAGCTTGCTATTTTGCCTCCGCCTTGGCCGTGTGCGCACCGTGTTTCTTGAACGTGCGCGTCAGGGAAAATTCTCCCAGACGATGCCCCACCATGTTTTCGGTCACAAATACCGGATTGAATATTTTGCCGTTATGCACGTTGAACGTGAGGCCGACAAAATCCGGCGTGATCATCGAGCGCCGTGACCAGGTTTTGATCGGCGATTTCTGATTCGTGCTTTTCGCCTTCTGGATTTTGTCCAGAAGATGAAAATCCACAAAGGGACCTTTTTTAATTGAGCGACCCATAAATCGTTACTTGTTCTTCATTGGCCGGCCATCGCGCCGCACCAAAATAAATCGGTTCGAGGTTTTTTGCTTGTTCCGCGTGCGGAAACCTTTGGCCTGAATTCCCCAGGGCGACATCAACTGCTGCCAGCCGCCCCCGCCCTTGGATTTGCCCTGTCCGCCGCCATTCGGATGGTCCACCGGATTGCGCGCCATGCCGCGCGTAATCGGCCGGATGCCGCGATGACGCGAGCGTCCGGCTTTGCCGAGAACCACATTTTCATGCTCGGTGTTCCCCACCTGACCAATCGTTGCGTAGCAATTTTCGTTGATCTTCCGGATTTCGCCGGAAGGCAGACGCACCTGCGCAAATCCCTCGTCGCGCGACATCAAAGTCGCCGCGGCTCCGGCGCTGCGCACCATCTGCCCACCACGACCCGGCGTCAGCTCGATATTATGAATCGGGCTGCTGACCGGAATGGCGCGAAGCGGCAGACAATTGCCCGGTTCCGGCGGCGCGGTCGGACCGCTCATCAACTTCGTTCCGACCTTCACTCCGACCGGAGCGACGATGTAAGTCTTTTCGCCATCCGTATATTGCAGCAACGCCAGACGCGCGCTGCGGCCCGGATCATATTCAATCGCGGAAACCGTGGCTTCCACGCCATGTTTCTGTCGTTTAAAATCCACAATGCGGATTTTTTGTTTATGACCGCCGCCAATGCCGCGGGCTGTGACGCGACCGTATTGATTGCGCCCGCCGGTTTTCTTCCGAATTTCGACCAGGCTCTTCTCGGGCCTGGATTTCGTAATGTCACTGAAATCCGCGTACGATAAATATCGCGTGGACGGCGTCAGCGGTCTAAATGTCTTAACTGGCATAAAATCAATCAGTTACCAACCAAGTCAGCTACTTGGAGAGCGAAGCCATCAATCCTGTTCCCAGCCGGGTGATCAGTTATCGGTTCCGCAGGTTATGCTGTCCATTTCCCCTTCCGGGAGAAACGGAGGCGGGAATATAGGCAAGGAGGTTTTCATGTGCAACAGGTTTTTTGAAATATTTTCACGCTTCTGTTTCCAACGCGAATTTTCCTTTGATTGCGCGAAAAACCCTTTTGTTTATTTGCCAAAATGAACTTTTACCCACAAGCCTTCACGCAAGCCGAACGCGAAAACCGCTCCGGACATCAAAACTTTTTCCGACGAAAATTCAATGGACGGCGCTATTTTCACAACCTGGTCGCGAAGGAAAGAACTGACGCAACGCCAAACGTTCTGGAGACCGCTGATCTGGAATTCGGAATTCAGATTTCTCTCGGAATTCGATTGCATTTTGCGCATCGCCCAAAGCAACGTTCTTTCGTTCCGCAATTCTCCCCCTTGCGAAAATCCCAACAGCATACATGGTACGGGTGCGGCACTGAAGCTTGAAAGGAGTGCTCCATGAAAGAACTGACTTTTGAGTGTCCCTCGTGCGGACAACAGATTCAATGCGATGCCCGGCACGCGGGCGAGAATTTCCCCTGCCCCAACTGCGCCACGCTCGTGCGCATTCCCCGCGATCCCGAAGCCGCCGAAAACGCGGACGAAAATCAGAATCCCGAAAATCCAACCGCCGCGGCTGCTGAAAATCCATTCGAAGCTGAACCCGGCGCGGCTTCCTACACTCCGGTAAAATCCGACAAAATATCCGACGCTCCACTCGAAACGGCCGATACCGTACAAAACGCTGCGCCTTCTGATTCCAGCAATTCCGCTCCGGCTGCGGACGCAAATTCCAAACCGCAATTCGTCGTCAACGCGCAAATTTCCGAAATGGTTTGCGTGTGTCCCGTCTGCCAATCCGAATTGAGAATTCGAACCGACGCCGCCACTTCTGAAAAACCCGCGCCTCCGCCACAACCCAAAACACTCACCGACCGCGAACAACAAATCGCCGCCGGCCGCGAAGCCACGCCGATCGAAGCTCGTCCGATTGTGAAGCCACGGTTATCTTATATCCTAACAGGTGGCGAACGCCCGGCCGCATCCGAAAACCAGGCGGCGCAACAACCTTCCAAACCGCCGCCCCACCCGATCCGGACCTTGAGCGAATAATTGTTTAAATTCTGTCGAAAAGAAATTCCGTGTTGGATTTTCTGCGGAAGTATCGCCGTATCAAATCGTCCCTTTTTGCGGTATGTTCCGGACCGATTTTTTATGCCCCATCGGAGATTCCCGAAAATTCTCGAAACGGTTTTCTTCTTGATGCGGCGCGGCGTTTTTACGCTAATGAATTTCAGCAACCCAAGGCTGATGAAATTACCACATCGCAACACATCTCACGCTCTCACCAAAATTGAAATTACGGTCATCGTCGCGATTATCACGATACTTGCTTTCGTGGCTGGCGCTTGGATTTTCCAAACTCGATTTCGCGCTCGTTCTATATGTTGCAATTGCAACCTAAAACAAGTGGGATTGGCGTCCCGGCTGTGGGAAAATGATCACGGAAGCAAATTTCCCACGCAAGTTTCAGTGACAAATGGCGGCGCGTTGGAACTGGTTACAAACGGAGATGTCTTTCCAGTTTTTCAGGCCATGTCCAATGAACTCGTTTCACCTATAATTCTACTTTGTCCATCCGACACCTCACGGACGCCCTCGAAAAGTTTCATCACAAATTTCAACGACAGCAAGATCAGCTACTTTGCAAGTCTGGACGCCAACGAAACCATGCCGCAGATGTTTTTATCCGGCGACCGCAATATCACAAACAGAATTCCGCCGCGTCACGATATTCTTGAACTGAAAACAAACCAGGCCGTCGGTTGGACGAAAACAATTCACAACGCGCGTGGAAATGTCGGATTCGCCGATGGCAGCGTGCAAATCATGTCCAACAGCGGTTTAACCGAAGCCCTCCGAAGTTCGGAAACGCCCACAAACCGAATCGTCCTTCCGTAGTTTTATGCCTAGCCCAATTGCCGCCCGAAAATTTTCATTTCTCGGAACGCGTTTCTGCGGCATTGTTTCAACATGGGAAAGCGACGTGAGGCGCGCGAACGCGCCGTTCAATTCTTGTTTCAGCACGATCTGAATCCGCCGGAAAATCTGGATGCCGCGCTCGCGCAATTCTGGAACACCCAGCGGAACGCCGCCATTGCCGAGGAAAAAGGCGCGGCAAAATGGGGCGAACCGATGGAATTGCCGCCGCCGACCGCCGATGAAGCCGCCGTGCAGTTGTTCGCCGATCCGCTGATTCGCGGCGCAATCGAGCATCGCGATGCCGTGGACGAGCAGATAAAAAAATACGCGAAAAACTGGGACCTGCACCGCATTGCGGCTGTGGACCGCAGCATTCTTCGCCTCGCGATTTATGAAATGCTTTATCGTGACGACATTCCGCCCATCGTCAGCATCAATGAAGCGGTGGACATCGCGAAAAAATTTTCCACGCAGGACAGTGGCAAATTCGTCAACGGCATTCTCGATAAAATCAAAGGCGACCTGATGCGCCCGGCGAGGATTGTGAAGTGAGCGAAGCTTGTCCAACCCCTAAAGTCCAATGTCCAAAGTTGAATATCGAATTCTAAATAGAACATGGCAAAAGTAACGCGATTTGAAGATTTGATGAGTTGGCAAAAGGCCCGTGAGTTGAATCGGTTGATTTACGATTGTTCCCGAAACGGCGCGTTCGCAAAGGATTTTGCTTTGAGAGAACAGATTCGCCGTGCTTCCATCTCAGTCATGTCCAATATTGCGGAGGGTTTTGAACGCGGAGGCGACAAGGAGTTTATGCAATTTTTATCGAATGCCAAAGGTTCCTGCGGCGAAGTCAGGGCGCAACTTTATGCAGCGTTGGACCAGCATTATCTTGACGATTTCGAATTTCAAAAGCTCCACGGCATCAGCATTGAAGTCAGCCGATTGATTTCAGGATTTATGACTTACCTGCGCGGCTCCGATCTGCGCGGAAACAAATTCAGGGAATCTTCCAACGCATGAAAACTTCAAACTTTGGACTTTGGACATTAGACTTTGGATTTTGGAGATCAACCAATGTTTGCTGATCTCCATCTGCACACAAATTTTTCCGACGGCACGTATTCACCGGAGGAACTCGTCGCGCAGGCCGCGATTCAAAAACTTTCCTGCATCGCGCTGACGGATCACGACACTGTCGAAGGCTGCGAACGCGCGGCCACGGCGTGCAAACCGGTCGGAATTGAATTCATCGTCGGCGCGGAACTGACCGCCGAGCAGCGCGGAAACGAGATTCATATTCTCGGTTATTTTCTCGATCCGACGAATCCAAAATTGATTTCTGAGATTTCCAAGTTCCAGGCCGTCCGGCAAAATCGCATTCGCGAAATGGTCGCGCGGATCAACACACTCGGCGTTCCGCTCGATGTGGATCTGGTTTTCAAAACCGCGAACTGCCGCTCGCCGGGCCGCCCGCACGTCGCCCGCGCGCTCGTCAAAGCCGGATTGTGCCGCTCGCTCGACGAAGCGTTTGAACGTTTTCTGAAAAAGAATCGGCCCGCATGGGTTCCGAAAGCCAAAATGTCCGCGCTCGACGGAATTGAATTGATTCATCAGGCCGGCGGTCTCGCCGTCATGGCGCATCCGGGATTGAATCGCTCCGACGAAGTCATTCCCGAACTGGTGGACTCAGGATTGGACGGCATCGAATGTTTTCACACGAAACATCCCGAACCGACCGCGAAACATTATCTTGCCATCGCGGAAAAATTTCATCTGCTCGTCACCGGCGGCTCGGACTGCCACGGATTGAGCAAAGGCAAACCGCTCATCGGTAACGTGAAATTGCCTTACGAATACGTTGTGAAACTGAAAGCAAAAGTCGCGGAACGAAAATCAAACACGAATGCACAATAAACGCGAACATTTCAGAAACGCATTTCACAAATCAACGCGCATTTCATTTGCGAAAATTCGCGCAATTTATCTCAAATCTTCAGCCCTTTAAATCCGCGCCTGACATTTCATGGGACTCTTCGACAAATTCAAATCCGGTCTGCAAAAAACACACGGCAAGCTGGTTCACGAAATCAAACGCATCGTCACGCGCTCGCCGCGGCTCACCGGCGAATCGCTCGATGAATTGGAAGCCGCGCTCATCGGCGCGGATCTGGGAATGGCGGTCACGACGCAAATTGTCGCCGCCGTCAAAAAATCATACGAAACACAGGGCGGCGCTGGACACGATGTATTTCTCATCGCGCAGCGCGAAGTGGAAACCATTCTTTCCACGAACAATTCCGCGCTGCGCGAAAATCCGGGACAGTTGACGGTCGTTTCCATTGTCGGCGTGAATGGAACCGGAAAAACCACCACGTCCGCCAAGCTTGCGAATCTGGTGAAATCCCAAAACAAAACCGCCGTGCTCGCGGCGTGCGACACGTTTCGCGCGGCGGCCATCGAGCAACTCAAGCTTTGGGGCCAGCGATTGAAAATCGAAGTCGTCGCGGGCGCGTACGGCGCGGATCCGGCGGCCATCGCGCACGACGCCATTACCGCCGCGACCGCGCGCCAAGCGAATTTTTTGTTTGTGGATACCGCGGGCCGTTTGCACACGAAACACAATCTCATGCAGGAATTGCAAAAGCTGCATCGCGTCATCGGCAAACAATTGACCGGCGCGCCGCACGAAGTTTTACTCGTGCTCGACGCGACGACGGGAATGAATGCGTTGAACCAGGCGCGTGAATTTCACAAAGCCGTTCCGCTCACCGGTCTGGTCGTGACGAAACTGGACGGCACGAGCAAAGGCGGAATGGTCGTGGCGATTCAGAAGGAACTTGGATTGCCGATCAAATTCATCGGCCTCGGCGAACAGGCGGATGATTTGCAGCCGTTCGACGCAAAACAATTCGCGGCGGCGTTGTTTGAGGAATGAAACTCGATTTGCCCCGTTGATTTTTTCTGCTATCTCTTTTTTATGATTCAGCCGGAAGAATTGGTTGGCGACGAGTGGGCCGAATGGTATCGGCTCACGCCCGTGCAACGCTGGCTGGAAAGCGAGAAGCTCTGGCAAACCTATCTCGCGCTCGGAGGCTCACTTGATCCCGAACCCGATACGCAAAGTCCTTTCTTCGATGCGCGCGCACCGCGTCCGCGCCCTGCTCATGGGCGGTCAGGCGTGCGTATTTTACGGCGCGGCCGAGTTTAGCCGTGACACGGATTTCGCGATTCTCGCCGATGCCGCCAATCTCGCGCGGTTGCGAAAGGCGTTGGCGGACCTGCGCGCGGAAACTATCGCCGTGCCGCCATTTGAACCGGAATACCTGCGGCGCGGCCACGCCATTCACTTTCGCTGCCAACACCCTGCGGCGTTGAGAATGCGTGTGGATATCATGTCCAAAATGCGCGGCGTGGACCCGTTTTTCAAACTTTGGCAACGGCGGACGACTCTGGAATTGCCGGACGGAACAAAGTGCGATTTGCTCTCACTGCCCGATCTCGTGCAGGCGAAAAAGACACAACGCGATAAGGATTGGCCTATGATCCGACGTTTGGTGGAAGCAAATTATTTTTCAAAAAATTCCAGACCGCGCGCGGCACAGATCAAATTCTGGCTGATGGAACTTCGCACACCACGGTTGCTGGCGGAGGTTGCGCAAACCCACACCGGCGTTGCCCGCCGTTTGGTCGCTCAGCGACCTTTGCTTGAGCATGGAATCACCGGCAATCTTGCCCGGCTGGAAATCGCGCTCACCGCGGAGGAAAACAAATTGCGTGCGCAAGATAAATCTTACTGGAAACCGCTGTTCGAGGAATTGGAAAGATTGCGGCATCCAAGAAAATTCGATGAGAAAGGAAAGGCGGAATGATTATGATTGTTCAGAAAAAATCCGAACTGCCGATCAAATTCATCGGCCTCGGCGAACAGGCGGATGATTTGCAGCCGTTCGACGCAAAACAATTCGCGGCGGCGTTGTTTTCCGATAAAGAATAACTACGACGTGAGTGATCAAATCCAGAATGGAGTTGTGCGCTTTCCCGGCGCGCCGTCGCTGGCGCTCACGTTTTTATTTGCAGGCGCCGGTTACGCGTTGCCGTTTCTTTTATTCCCAAAAAATTTCCCGCTGAACGGCCCGACAAGCCCGGAAGTCTTGAATTTGTACTTCCTCGTCGCATGGATGGGCCTGGCGCATTTTATTTTCGCGTACGAAGGACAGACAAAATTTTTGTTCCGCACCAAAACAAGCTCTTCGGCAAAATTCATCATCGCAATCATCTTGGGCGGCGGTTTTCTCGTTTTGCTCTGGCAATCCGTCGGTCTTCAAATTTTCAGTTTTCTAATCTGGATTTATTTTATCCCGCATTTTGTGAAGGCAGAATTGCATTTCTCGCGCACCTTCCCGCAACGCGGCGCGGACAAATGGGTTTTATATTGGTTTCCCGCGCTGGCGTTCGCATTTCTCACATTCGCGTTGTTCGCGCCGGTGACATGGACGAAACAGGGATGGCTGTTGTTCGTCATTGCGTTGATTTGCGTCATCGCGGGTTTGCTCGGCGGTGTATTTCAACAGTTGAAAGAACCGAATCTATCGGCTTACGCGTTGCTCGCATTTTTTTTCATTGGCGAAGGTCTGGTCTGGGGAACGTATTCCAAATATATGTCCCCGCAATTCCGGCAGGGCGTTTATATTTTTCACGTTGCGATCGCCAGCTTTTACCATTACTTCCGCTCGTATGGATTCGCGCTGAAAAAGCTTTCCGCGAACGGGCCGGCGAACCATTACATCTTGAAAATTTTTGGAGTCAACGCATTGATCGTTTTGTTCGGCTGGCTCGTCGTGCAAAATCAACATTGGCGATTTCCGCAGTTCATTTTCGGAATTCAATTTTTCACTTTTTGGGTGGGTCTGCATTTAATTTCAAGCGACCTTTTTAGCTGGTTGAAAAAAATTGCATGAACAAAAAATTTTTCATGCGGCTCGCGCTCCAATTGGCAAAACGCGGCCACGGCTTGACTTCTCCGAATCCAATGGTCGGCGCGATTCTGGTAAAACGCGGGAAAATTATCGGACGCGGATGGCATCGTCGCGCCGGCGAACCGCACGCGGAAATCGAAGCTTTGCGCGACGCGGAAAAGCATCGCCAAAAACCGGCCCACGCAACGCTCTACGTGACATTGGAACCCTGCTGCACGCACGGACGCACCCCGCCCTGCACCGACGCGATCATCGCCGCGCGCATCAAACGCGTTGTGGTCGGCGCGATGGACCCAAATCCCATGCACGCGGGAAAAGGTTTTGAAATTCTGCGCCGCGCCGGAATTGAAATGGAACACGGAATTTTGGCCGACGAATGCGAGCGATTGAATGAATCTTTCAATCATTGGATCGTTCATCGCACGCCATTTGTGATGGTAAAAGCCGCGATGACGCTCGACGGAAAAATCGCCACCGCCGCGGGCGAATCCAAATGGATCACCGGCGAAAAAGCGCGCGAACACGCGATGACTTTGCGGCGCGGCGCGGATGCAATTCTCGTGGGCGTCAATACCATTCTCGCGGATAATCCGTCGCTGACGTTGAGAACAAAATGGAAACGCGGAAAACAGGAAACCGGAAAACCGGTCCGAAGAATTGTTTTGGATTCGCTCGCGCGCACGCCGCTGGATTCCAAAGTCGTCACGGATTCGCACGCCGCTTTTACAACCATCGTCGTCAGCAAACGCGCGAAAAAAAGCCGCGTCGCGAAATTGAAAAAGCGCGTCAAAGTGGTAGCCGTCCCGTTGATCAACTCAAAACTCAAAACTCAAAATCCAAACCTGAATTTGCGCCGGCTGATGAAAATTCTCGGCGCGGAAAATGTTACGAGTCTGCTGGTGGAAGGCGGCGGCGAAGTGAACGCGTCATTTTTGTCGGGCGGCCTCGCTCAACGCGTCGCATTTTTTTACGCTCCGAAAATTCTCGGCGGAGCGGATTCGCGAAAAGCCGTCGCCGGCGCGGGCGTTGTTCGATTGCAGGACGCGATTCAATTGCGCAATGTGGAGTGGCGAAAATTCGGTTCGGATTTGTTCATGACCGCGCGAATTTCAAAATGAAATTTCGAGAATTGAAAGCAGCTTGAATAAAACGCCGTTTGAATTCCCGCGCCTGATGAAATTCTCAAACGGAGCAAAACGCCGCTCGACGGAATATCGCCTTACATTTAGCTTTCCAAAAAATGTTTACCGGAATCGTTGAAGAAACGGGAATCGTCGAGAGCATCAGGCCCTCCGCGGCATCCATCGAATTGACCGTGCGCGCGGAACACGTTGCGCGCGGTTTGAAAATCGGCGGCAGTCTCGCGGTCAACGGGTGTTGCCTGACGGTCGTGAAATTGGCGGCGCGTGGAAAATTCAAATTCGCGCGATTCGACCTGCTTCAGGAAACGTGGCGCCGCACAAATCTGCAATTCGCGAAACCCGGCTCGCTTGTAAATCTGGAGCGTCCGTTGCGCGCCGACGGCGAATTCGGCGGGCATTTTGTGACCGGACACATTGACGGATTGGGAAAAATTTCGCGATGGGAAAAATCCGGCCAGGATCACGTTCTGGAAATCGCCGCGCCGGCCGATGTCATGCGTTACGTGGTGAGCAAAGGTTCTATCGCGGTGGACGGCATCAGCCTCACGATCGCGGAGGTTTCCAAAAAGAATTTTCGCGTCTGGATCATTCCGCACACATTTCAGACGACCGCTCTGCGCGAACGAAAAGTGGGCGACGCGGTAAACCTCGAATCCGACTTGTTAGGCAAATACGCGGAGAAATTTATTTCAGCGCGGAAACAGGCGGCCCGGTCTT
>DASSNZ010000221.1:0-6598 GCA_035701135.1 Verrucomicrobiia bacterium | reverse complement strand
CGACAACGTGAACTGAGATGACGAAAAACACGGCCAGCCGGACGCGGGCGCGGGTCTTGTTTTTTTGCTCCGTGAGAGAGCCTTGGGGGATTAGTGGACTGGGATTATTCATGGGATTTTTTTGCGCTGGGCGCGTGCATTTTTTTGGGGTGAATGGCCGTTTGTCCGCTTCGCGATTTCCGACTGCAAAACCCGCGAAACGAAAAATTGTCTTTTCCGAAGATGTTTCGTGTTCGATTCAAGTTGTCGCTGATTTATCGTTTATATTGGGGTTCGCTTTGTGCTCACCCCTACTAATTGATTTCACTATCTGGCAAAATCTTTCACCTCGTTGCTGGTAGTTTTGAAATTGATCAAAGCTCGAACAAGCCGGTGAAAGCAAAATCACGTCGCCGGGCGCCGCGTTTTTTGCCGCTTCAGTTACTGCTTCTAACAACGAATCCGACAAGGTGCAAGGAGTAAACAAGCTCCACGCCGAACGAATTTTTTCGCGCGCCCCGCCGATCAAAAAAGCGCCCTTTACCCGCTGCGAAATCACGGGGCCAACCGCGTGAAAACCCAGCCCTTTATCCTTCCCGCCGGCGATCAGCCACACGTTCGGTTTTCCCGCTTCACCGGGCCGCGCGGCGAGCAGCGCGCTGTGCATTGCATTCACGTTTCGCGCTTTGGAATCGTTGATAAATTGGACTCCGTTGATTTCGGAGACGAGTTCAAAACGATGCGCTCCATGCGGCTGCGCTTTCAACGTTTCCACCATTTGTTCGAGCGGCAGGCGCAGCGCGTGGCCGACCGCGAGCGCGGCCATGAGATTTTCCGCATTGTGCGGGCCGCGGAGCTGGCATTGCGCCGTGTCGAGCAACGGCCCGGGCCAGTTCGGCAAACGGCTGATAATCAGACCGCGATCCATGTAAATATCCGATTCCTGATCCGTCGCGCTGAACGTGACGACTTTGGAATCCGGCAACAATTCCAATGCTTTCAATTGCGCGAGCGCTTCCGTCTGGACAATTGCCCAGTCAAACGCCTGCTGGTTTCGGAAAAGCCGCGCGGTGGCGCGAACATAATCCGCCTGCGTTTCGTAGCGATCCAAATGATCCGGCGCGAGATTGAGCAGCACCGCGACGGCAGAGCGGAAAAAATTCGCGCTCTCCAATTCAAATGCGTCCACTTGCAACACCAGATAATCGAGGTCCGCCGTTTGATCGGAAACGGAACAAGCAGGTCGCGAGCCGTGGCCGACCCGAACGATTTTGCGGTTTTGGCTCGCGAGCAATCGCTCGATCAATTCCGACGTGGTGCTTTTTCCGTTTGTTCCCGCGACGGCGAGATTCAGGCATTTGGATTGTTGAAACGCGAGTTCGAGTTCGCCCAGCACGGGAATGTTTTTTTCCGCGAGCGCAACGAGAACGGGCGAAAATTGCGGAACGGACGGGCTGATCACGGCGAGATCGAAATCGCCTTTCGGGACGGACGGTTCGCCCAGTTCGATGCGCGCCCTGCCGCGAAATTCCGAAACCGCGTCGCGCAATTTTTTATTGTCCTGTTTGTCCACGCCGGTCACTTCCGCTCCGGCGCGAAGCAACAAACCGCACACCGCACGGCCTCGGTTTCCAAGGCCGATCACCAGGACTTTTTTGTTTGCGAGATCCAGCATTAAAAATTTTTTATCAGCGAATTTTCAACGTGCTCAACGCCACGACCGCGCACAGCACGCATAAAATGTAAAAACGCATCACCACCTGCGATTCGTACCAGCCTTTCTTCTCGAAATGATGGTGAATCGGCGCCATCAGAAACATCCGGCGGCCGGTTCCGTATATTTTTTTTGTGTAGCGGAACCAGCCGCGCTGCAAAATCACGGAAGCCGCTTCCATCACGAACACGCCGCCGGCAATTACCAGAACGAGCGGCTGGTGAATCAGCACCGCGATGATTCCCAGCGCGCCGCCCAGCGCAAGCGAGCCGGTGTCGCCCATGAACATTTTCGCGGGATGACAATTGAACCAGAGAAATCCCAGGCCCGCGCCAATCATCGCCGCGCAAAACACCGTTAGTTCGCCCGCGCCCGAGACAAATGGAATTTGCAGGTATTCCGCCGCTTTCACATTTCCGGCCAGATAAGTCAGCACGAGAAAAACGAAAGAAACAATCAGCGTGCAGCCAATCGCCAGGCCGTCCAATCCATCGGTGAGATTCACCGCGTTGGAACTTCCGACAATCGTGAGCGATGTCACCAGAATTCCCGCCACCGCGCCGATCACAATTGGATATTTGTAAAACGGAACCATCAGCACCGTAACGAGATTGCTGCGTATCCAACCGTGATTCTCCACGAGTTTCAATTCGCTGTTCGCCGGCAGTTTCCACAAATAAATCGCGACAAACAGCGCGAGAATAATCTGAACCCAAAGCTTCACCTGCGGTTTGGTTCCGCCGCCGCTTTGCTCCGTGATTTTCGCGTAGTCGTCATAAAATCCGAGGCCCGAAAGCACGATGACGGAAAGCAACGTCAACTCCACCAGCGGATTCCAGATCGTCCAAAGCAAAGTCGTCGTGCTGAGGACCGCGATGATCAAAATGCCGCCCATCGTCGGCGTTCCTTTTTTGCTCAGCACACGCGCGCCCAGCCCGCCTGCTTCTTCGGCGCGGTCCACGTAATCCTGCCCGAACTTCAATTGCTTGAGCCAGCGAATCACTTTCGGACCGAGCCACAAACTCAGCAGCAACGCCGTGATCGCCGCGCCCGCCATCCGCACCGTGATGTAACGAAACAATCGCAGCGCCGACAATCGGTCGGTCCACGGCGTTCCGGCGGACCAATCCAAAATTTTCTGGCTGAAAAAATACAACATCAGTTCTTCCTCGCGGCTTCCCCGCCGCGCAATAATTCGGCCACCCGTTCAAGCCGCGCCGCGCGAGACGCCTTCAACAAAACCACGTCGCCGGGTTTCAAAAAGCTTTTCACCGCCGCCGCGGCCGTGTCCACGTCGTTGAATTCCAACACCCGATTCAATCCCGCGTTCCGCGCGCCACGCGCCGTCACCGGCGCCATTTCTCCAACGGCAAAAAGTTGTCCGACGCCCAGTTCCGCCGCGCTGCGTCCCGCCTGCTCGTGCGCGGCTTCGCTGTGAATTCCGAGTTCGGCCATATCGCCAAGCACGGCCACACGCCGGCCTTTGCATGGAAAATCCCGCAGGGTTTCCAGCGCGGCGATCATCGAGTCCAAATTTGCATTATAGGAATCGTCGAGAATGCCAACGCCGTTTGGTTCGCAAAACTGCAACCGCATTTTCGGTGCCGGACATTCGCTCAAGCCGCGCTGGATTTCAGCGCGATTCAATCCGAGTTCCGCGCCGAGGCAGATCGCGAACAACGCGTTCACCACCTGATGACGTCCAAATAAATGAATGCGATACCCGCCGGAAAATTCGGCGCCCGGCGCGCTCACTTGAAACGAAACGCCGCTTTTGTCCGGAGAAATTTCCGTCGCGCGCCAATGATTTATTTCGTCAAAACCCACGCGAACCACGTCGGCGGAAGCGCGTTTCGCAATGCGCGAAGTCCATTCGTTGTCGCCGTTGAGAAATAATTTTCCCTTGCCCGGCAGCCATTCCGCCAGCGCGCCTTCCTCGTCCGCGACGCCTTCGAGATTTCCAAAAAATTCCAAATGCTCGCGTCCGATGCTGGTAACAATTCCAAAATCCGGCCGGATCATTTTGACGAGCGGCGCGAGTTCGCCGGGATGATTCGTGCCGGCTTCGAGCACGGCGGCCTGATGCAAATTTTCCAAACGCAGCAACGTGAGCGGCACGCCGATGTCATTGTTGAAACTCGCGTCGCTCCAGAGCGTGTTCAGTTTCTGGCGAAGCACCGATGCGATCAATTCCTTGGTGGTGGTTTTTCCGTTGGAACCGCCGACCGCGATCATCGCCGGAGAAAAATCATTCCGATAACGCGCCGCGAATTTGCCTAACGCTTTGCGTGTGTCGTCCACGATAATCACGGCGCAATCCGGAAAATCCATGGTCGTTTTTTTCTCGTCAATCATTACGGCGGCGACGCCTTTGGCCGCGGCTTCGCCCAGAAATTCATGTCCATCAAAACGGTCGCCGCGAAGCGCGATGAACAAATCGCCCGGTTGCGCGCGGCGCGAGTCGGTGCAAACGCGTTGGACCGCGAAGTTCGTTTCTCCGCGAAACCGTTTTCCGTCGCACGCGCTCAGAATGAATTGGATATTCCGGGCTTCCACGTTACTTCAAAGCAAACGTTGCGGTCACAACCGCAGTGATGGTTTTGTCCAGCGAGGACGTATCGTTCATGCCGTCCCAACTCGTTTGAAATTGATACAAAGGCGTGATCTGAAAAACGCCCATCTGCGCCGAATACAAGCTGTCAATCGTCCGGCGGCCCTGTTTGGAAATCTGCTCGGCGCGTTCCCGGGCGTCTTTCGTCGCTTCGGCGAGCATCTCGACTTTCGCCTCGCCGGCTTTTGTGTAAATGAATTCCAGTGGCTGCGCGGTGAAGAGCAATCCGTCCTCGACCAATTCCGCGGATTCGCGATCCAGCGCGACCATGCGATCCACGTCGCCGGACTGGACCTGGACGGTTTGGGTCAATCGGTAACCAACCGTTTTCTGTTCGATCATTCCCGAAGAATCTTTTTTGGCCGCCTGAAGTTCCTGAATGGAAATGGGAGTGAAAATGAAATTCGTCACGCTCTTGCGGTTCATGAATTGCGCAACTTTTTCCATGTCCGTCTTGAGTTTTCGTTGCGCGTCGAGCAATGAATCCGCCTCGACCGTGAACGAACCGTTCCAGATCGCGAGATCGGCTTTGACATTTTTGCGCGCGGAACCTTTTACCGTGACGAACTGCGAATTTTTGATTTTCATCCACGCTCGCGTCGCGAGCATCGAGGAACAAACCAGCCCTGCCGCGAGAAAAAGCCCGGCGAGCATTCCGAAGAGATGAGACTTTGAAAAATTAATCATTGTGCCTGAGCTGCCGTCCCGCGGCATAGTTGTCGTCTGTTTTCGCAATCGTTTCCGGAACCGGATTCTTCTCCGGATCGTCCGGCGGAATATTCAGATAACTCGCGCAGCGTTCGGCGACTTCCTTGAAAACCGGCGCCGAAACCTGGCTGCCGTAATGACCTTCCTTCGGATCGTCCAGAATAATTCCGATGCACAGTTCCGGGTTGTCCGCCGGAAAAAATCCGATGAACGACGCCACGAATTTGTCGTGAGCGTACGTGCCGTTTTCCACTTTTTGCGCGGTGCCGGTTTTTCCGGCGACAGTGTAACCGTTTATCGCGGCGTTCGGCGCAGTGCCTTCGCGCGACACAACGCCTTTCAACGCTTCCGTCAACAAATCGGCCGAGCGCTCGCTCACCACCTGGCGAACGCGCTGCGGGGAATATTTCGCGACAATGTTTCCATTGTTGTCCTGCAGTCGGTCCACCAGCATGGGCCGCATCAGCCAGCCGCCGTTCGCAATGGCGGACATGGCCATGACGAGTTGGAGCCGCGTGACGGCGATGCCCTGGCCCATCGGAATTTGCGCGATGGAAATTTTGCTCCATTTATCCACCGGATGAACGATGCCGTTGACTTCGCCCGGCAACGGAACTCCGGTGCGCTCGCCAAATCCGAAACGCGTGATGTAGCGATGCAGTTCGTCCTCGCCCATTTTGATTCCGATTTTTGCCGCGCCGATATTCGACGATTTCGCGATGATATTTTTAACTGAAAGCGAATCGAAATTGTGATCATCGTGCAGGATGTGTCCGCCGAAAGGGAAATGCCCGTTTTCGCAATTAAACACCTCGTCAAGCCGGACAATGTTGTCATTCAACGCGCCGGACACGACCACGATTTTAAACGTGGAGCCGGGCTCGATGATGTCCGAAATCACGCGATTGCGCCGGGCGGCCGCCGGATACGCGCCGGGATTATTCGGGTCAAAATTCGGCAGTGTCGCCATCGCGAGGATTTCTCCGGTTTTCGGGCGAACGACAATTCCGCAGGCGCTCGCCGGCGTGTGTTTTTCCATGGCGTCGGCCAATGCCGATTCCAGGATGTGCTGAACGACGGAATCAATCGTAAGCACCACATTCAAACCGTCCCGCGGCTCGACATCCTGATCGCGCAACGAAATCACTTCGCGCCCGCGCACGTCTGTTTCGGTCAGGCGCCGGCCGGGAACACCGCTGAGCTTGGAATTCAGAGTCAGTTCAATTCCGTCCCTTCCCGTGATCTGATGAATCAAATGGCCGTCGAGTTCGCGTTCCTGAGTTCCGGCAAATCCAATCACGTGCGCGGCCAGCGATTGATTCGGATAAACGCGCATCGGATAATTCTCCGCGAAAATGGCCTTCTGGCGCAGCGCGTTGTTGAACGCCCGTTCGGTTGATGAAAGTTTTTTTCCGTCATTGCGCAGCGGCAGTTTGCTCATGATGGAATCAATGCGTTCCCACGTCTCCGCCGGCACCCGTTTTTGCAAACGCACAAATGCGTTGGTGATGATTTCGCCTTTTGCGTTGACGCGCGTTTTGGGCAGCAACTCCTGATACAATTCGCTTTCGCTCATTTTCAGCAAC
>DASSNZ010000220.1:0-5965 GCA_035701135.1 Verrucomicrobiia bacterium | reverse complement strand
GTCGCCTTCGCAACTGAACCGCCGAACACAATGCCATCCATGAAGAACACATTGGATCGGCCAAGAAGAAATCCGCATTGCGTGGCGCTTCCGCTTCCAAGCCCCTGAGTTTCATCCTTGCTCAACGTCAGCGCGTAGTTGCGGTTTTCAGCGTCGTTGTAATTGCTTGGATCCACATACGTGGCATGAATGAAATTGGTCGCGGCCAATGTGATCAGCGGCAGGAACCTCGCCGGCCTTGCGTTCGTAGCCGATCCACCAACAACGGAGTAGCCATTGTTTGTATAATAGGGATACAAGGTATAATCGCCGAATCCCAGACGGTTCACATCCGCGACGAACGTATTCAGCCCTCCCATATTCAATATGGATCTCTGGCCGGCTTCTTTCAAAACAGCGACATTTGCGTTCGCATTGCTGACCACAAGGTTGCCACCACCAAAGAATTTCACCTCCATGTCGCCAGATAGATTGATGGTATCCTGCAAAAGCGAGAAACCGCCACCTCCGGTAACGGCCAGCGTGGCGCCCGGTTGGATCTGAAATCCGTACGTTTGATCGTTTGTAGAATCTCCATGACTGAAACGCAGCCCGGCCACTTCGCGGTTGATGGTTACAACCACGTTGGTAAACGAATTAGTACCCTGGTCATTTGCGCCACTGCTGGGAAAAACAACCGTGTCGCTCGTGGTCGGAAGCACGCCGCCTTCCCAATTGCCGGCATTCGCCCAGGCGGTGCTGTTGGTATTTCCAGACCAGATAACAGCAGAATGAATTGGCACGGGCAGCAAATACGTATAGTCGCCAGAAGCATTGATCTGAATCTCATTCGTGCCAGTCTGAGGAACGGAACCGTTGTAATGCACCGTCAAGGTCGCGGAACCGCCGGGATTCAGGAAACTGTTTTTATCCAACGTCGCACTGTCAACTCCGGCAGGCAGCGGGCCCACAGCTAAATTGATCGGCGTATCCGTGTTTGTAGTTATAACATAAATAGTGGTGGTCGCGATTCCAGAAACCCCGCTTTGAACTGTAATTCTTGTCGGCTGCGCGCGAACCTGACGGGTCTGCGCCAAGGCAGTTGATTGCTGCAGCGTAAAAACCAAAACACCAGCCAACGGCACAAAAGCGCGACGGAAAGTCGCGCTTATCCGGCAGGTTGACCCATTACTATTCTGGTTCTGAGTTGTTTTCATAGGGTTTGTTGCTGTTATAGTTAAAAACGATCCCAGACGAAATCATCAGGCGATCTCATCCTAAAAATACCACATCAATACCAAGGCATTTTATCATTCATCCATTGGAGATCCGGACTTTCCGCATCCGAAAGACTGGAACCCCACCATTTCAACTGTTTATGGATTGGTTGCTTTGTTTTTGCGCTTAACCATTTGTGAATTTCGGAATGCCCGTCGGCAAAGGAAAAATCCGCTGCCCCATTATGATAGCTGGCCGGCAAATCACGCCAGCTATAAAGAGGCGGCAATTTGCCCGGATCAAACATGAAAAGCGAATCATTAATGCTGTCCGGATGCTCATCAACACAAACAAATACATCGCTGGGCCTCCGCAACTGGGACGCCTTTTCCACAGCTTTGTAATAGGTGCGGCCAACCGGATAAGCAGGATCAGCAACTGTCACCGGTGAGCCAAACAGCGCGCCATTCATTGAAAGACTCCGCACGCGTTCTCCAAGAGGCCCCGGAATTTTGTCCGCCGGACATTTCCAGACACCCGATGATTTTACATAGTTTGCCATTGGAGATGTCCAGCCAGGGCCATCGGCAACGATCAGCATTTGAACGTTTGTATTATCGGAGTTTACGCTCCAGTCCATGTTGCCCGCAACCGGTTTCCCGTCCATCAGATGGTCATTGTGATCGGTCTGATACAAAATCCATCCAAGCGTGAGTTGTTTGGTGTTGTTCATGCACGCGATGCCCTGCGCCTTGCTTTTGGCCTTGGATAAAGCGGGCAGCAACATGGCGGCCAGAATCGCGATAATCGCTATCACCACGAGAAGTTCAATCAATGTAAAAGCGCGCTTGCGCGCCACGCGATGGGATTGCTGCTGGGAAATCAAAGTCGAAGTCGGAAAATTGTGAAATACGTTACCGCGGACACGCAAAGCGGCGGCGGCGTCTTTTCCGCCCGGGAATTGTTCTCTGTCACAAACTCGCGTGTTCATTTCGTCTTTCTGTTTAGAGGGACGAGTTATTCTTATCTCATGCCGCTTAAATGGTAATGTAAAAAATACCAAATGATTTACTAAAATTGCCAACGAATAAAATTTTTGTGTGTTGGTTCTGTAAAAAAATATATGCTCAAATAAATCAGAAATCCATGATAAATCAGCGGAAAATCGAATGCTGTCCCGGCCTTCCCATGGGCATCTCGCGCCGCCGCGCCTTGAAACAGATCGCAGGCGCCCTGCCCGTTTTTCACATCGGTGTCGGCCTGGCAAGGCAGATTTCCGCGACGGTCGGATTATTCGCCGCCAACCGTCAATCCTTGAAATCATATCGCGTCCCCGACTGGTTCCGCGACGCCAAATTCGGCATCTGGGCGCACTGGGGTCCGCAGTCCGCGCCCGAGGATGGCGATTGGTACGCGCGCAATATGTATCTTCAAGGCACGCGCCAATACGAAAGCCACTTGAAACGTTTCGGACATCCTTCGCGTTTCGGTTACAAGGACATCATCCGAACCTGGAGAGGCGATCGGTTCGATCCGGAACACCTGATCAGCCTCTATAAAAAGGCCGGCGCGAAATATTTCATGAGCATGGGCGTTCACGTGGATAATTTCGATTTGTGGAACTCGCGGTTCACCCGCTGGAACGCCGTGAATTTCGGCCCGCGGACGGATGTCGTCGGCGCGTTCCGGAAAGCCGCGCGGCGGCACGGATTGAAATTCGGCGTCAGCGATCATTTGTGGATGGCTTACAAATGGCTTTCCGTTTCGCGCGGCAGCGATGAAACCGGACCGCTCGCGGGCGTGCCTTACGACGGCGTTCAACCGCAGAATGTGGACCTTTATTGCGATTGCCCGAAAGTCTATCGCAAATTGCCGTGGAACGAGGACGGCATTCCGGAAAAATGGAAACACGAATGGTTTCTCCGCGTCAAAGATCTCGTGGATCAGCACGAGCCGGACATCATTTATTGCGACGGACAGATTCCGTTTGAACATTGGGGACTGGATCTCGTCGCGCATTTTTACAATCAAAATGTGGCGCGGCACAAGGGCCGTCTCGAAGCGATTTACACCAGCAAAGGCGACGAGGATTTCAAGGACGGCATTTGCGTGTTCGACAAGGAACGCGGCATCGTGGACGGCATCTGGCCCACGGCGTATCAAACCGACACCTGCGTCGGCCACTGGCATTACGACCGCAACGTGGAATACAAAACGCCGAAACGCATCATTGACATGCTGGTGGACACGGTGAGCCGCAACGGCAATCTTCTTCTGAATTTTCCGCTGAACAATCGCGGCGTTCTCGATGAGCGGGAAATGAAAATTCTTTCCGAAATCACCGGTTGGATGAACGTCAACAGCGGAGCCATTCACGGCACGCGGCCCTGGAAAATTTTCGGCGAAGGCCCGACGGTCCAGACGCGCGATCCAAAACAGAAATACGACGAAACGAATCGGAAAGATCTCACGGCGGCGGACATTCGGTTTACCACCAAAGCCGGGGTGTTGTACGCGTTTTTCATGGGCTGGCCGGAAAACGGTTCAATCACGATCAAATTGTTAGGCCAAAACGCCGGTCTGGCGAAATCGGAAATCCGTCGCGTCGGATTGCTCGGCTCATCGTCGAATCTCAAATGGAACCGGACACCTGAATCGTTCATCGTGCGGCTGCCTGAGCGCAGGCCGTGCGATTACGCGTGCGCGCTGAAAATAGAAGGTCTTGAAACATGACTCGCTGCGAAATCGGATCTGGACGCTTTCGCGGTTGGCGCGTTCTTTTCAACGCGGAGACGCGGAGAATGCGGAGGCACGCGGAGAAAACCGGTCTTTGCGAATCTCCGCGTTCTCCGCGTCTCTGCGTTAAATCATTTGCCCATTTTGCGAAAAAAGTGAAACATGGTTCTCCCTCTCCTATCGAATGGAAGATGGCCAAGGTGAGGAAATGCGCCCTTAAAGCCTGCCTCTGTTTCCTCCTGTTAATTCAAAGTGTCCACGCCGCCGAATTCTGGGTTTCTCCCAACGGCGCGGATTCAAATTCAGGGACGCCCGAGCAACCGCTCGCCACCATCGCAACGGCCCAGCGGCTCGCCCGCGAATGGAGGCGACTCGGCAAAGTCGCGAAGAACGAACCGGTCAAAATCATTTTGAAAAGCGGCGACTACGAACTGACCGAACCGCTTTTCATTCGTCCCGAAGATTCCGGAACCGTTTCAAGTCCGACCATTTTCGAAGCGGCGCCCGGCGAAAATCCGCGAATCAGCGGCGGACGAAAAATCACCGGCTGGCGGCTGGCGCCGAATAACGTTCCAGGCCTGCCGGAAACGGCTTGCGGGAAAGTCTGGCAGGCCGGCGCGCCGGTTTTCAACGGCAACCAGCTCCGATTCCGCCAGCTCTGGATCGCCAATCACAAAGCCGTTCGCGCGCGCGAACCGGACGGCGACACGATGAACCGGCTCGTTGCGTGGGATCGCCGGAAACAGGAAGCGCAAATCCCTGCGGACGCCGTCCGCGGATTGCAAAATCCCGCCGAAGTGGAAATGATCCTGCAACAACAATGGGCCATTGCGATTCTCCGCCTGGCGTCGTTGGACCTTGAAGGCGAAACCGCGCGCGTGACGTTTCATTCGCCGGAAAGCCGCATCGAATTTGAACATCCGTGGCCGCAACCGATTCTTTCTTCCAAAGGAAATTCCGCATTCTTCCTCGCCAACGCGATTGAATTTCTGGATGAACCCGACGAATGGTTTCAGGCGCCGGACGGCGAAGTTTATTACTGGCCGCGCGCGCCGATAAAAACGCAGGCTTCAAACGCCATCGCGCCCGCGCTGGAAACGCTGGTTGAAATCCGGGGTTCGCTTGATCGCCCGGTGCGTTACGTTCAATTCAAAGGAATCCGGTTTGCGCACACCACCTGGATGCGGCCTTCCGTCTCCGGCCACGTCCCGCTTCAGGCCGGCATGTTTCTGCTCGATGCCTACAAACTTTCACCCAAAGGCACGGCGTATCATCGCGGGCTGGACAATCTGGATTGGATTGGCCGCCCGCCCGCCGCCGTCACGGTGAATGGCGCGAATCATCTCACGTTCGAGCGTTGCCGGTTTGAGCATCTCGCTTCCGCGGCACTGGACTTTGAACGCGGCACGCACGACGACGTGATTGAAGGATGCGTGTTCCGCGACATCGGCGGCAACGGCATTCAAATGGGAGCGTTTCAGACCGGCGGAATTGAAACGCACATTCCGTACAATCCATCGGACCAGCGCGAAATCTGCGAGCGTGAACGCATCGCGAATAATTTTATTTCCGATTGCGGCAACGAAGACTCGGGTTGCGTCGGCATTGGCGTCGGCTACGCGCGTGAAATTCTGATCGAGCACAATGAACTCCGCGACCTGCCCTACACCGGTATCAGCCTCGGCTGGGGATGGACGAAAATGACGAATTGCATGAGCGACAATCGCGTGATCGCCAATCGCATTCACCGCGTGGCGACACAGCTTTGCGACACCGCCGGGATTTATTCGTTGTCCGCGCAACCCGGCACGCTGATCGCCAGCAACAGCGTTTACGATATTCAAATGAGTCCGTACGTTTTCGATCCCGAACACTGGTTCTATCTTTACCTCGATGAAGGTGCGTCCTTCGTTACCGTTCGCGACAACTGGTGCCCGGCGGAGCGATTTCTGAAAAACGCGAACGGCCCGGGAAACGTCTGGACGAATAACGGCCCGCAGGTTTCCGAAAAAATCAAAAACGCAGCCGGTCT
>DASSNZ010000219.1:0-6210 GCA_035701135.1 Verrucomicrobiia bacterium | reverse complement strand
TAAAGCCGGGCGCTGTCATCTCCCGGAATCCACTAACCGCCGATTTGAGATTGGTATTGCTCTGGGCTGAGCAGTGAATTCAGTTCGGAAGGATCGGCCAGTTTGATTTTGAAAAACCAGCCGTTGCCGTAAGGTTCGGTGTTCACCAGCGAGGGATTTTCAACCACGGTTTTGTTCACTTCGACCACTTCGCCGCTCACGGGAGAATAAATATCGCTCGCGGTTTTCACGGATTCCACCACCGCGCACGCGTCGCCGGTTTTTAATTTTTTGCCAACCTCCGGCAACTCGACAAAAACCACGTCCGTCAACTCATGCTGCGCGTGATCGGAAATGCCGACCGTCGCCACATCGCCAGAAACGCGCGTCCATTCGTGCGACTTGGCGTATTTCAAATCTCCCGGAACATTTGAACTCATAAAAATGCTTTCTGTTTTGCCGTCGCAGATTAGGCCGACGCGACGCGGGACTCAAGCGATTCCGTTCGTCTTCTGAACCGAATGCACCGCGCAGAAAATCCGGCGTAATGTTTTAACAGAAGATAACGAAGGAAACGGAGAAAACAGAAAAACCGGGCTGGCGCTTCCTGTTGAATATTTCCGTTCCCTTTGTTTCCTTCTGTTGAAATTCCATGTCCATGCCTTTCTCCTTTTGCGCCGCCACAATGAAAATGTGAGCGCGCCGAGAGCAAATAACCCGGCGATGTCAGCATCCAGACAATTCAAGAATTCTCTCGTAGGCTTCCAAATATTTTTGCGCCGTGCGCGTCCAGGAAAAATCCGCTTCCATCGCGTTCAACTGATACGCGCGGCGAACGTCCGGCTCGGCGAACAACGCCAGCGCCTTGCGAATTGCTTTGGCCAGCGCGCGGCTCGAATATTCGTTGAACTTGATTCCGTTCGCGCGATTCCGTTCGTCGGAAATATCCACCACGCTGTCGTCCAGGCCGCCGGTTCGCCGCACGATGGGAATTGTTCCGTAACGAAGGCTGTACATCTGATTCAATCCGCACGGCTCGAATCGCGACGGCAAAAGAAAAAAATCGCAACCCGCCTCGATGCGATGCGACAGGCCGGAATCGTATCCGATGCGGACCGTCACTTTCGATGGAAATCGCCGCGCGAGATCACGATAGCCGTTTTCAAATTCCGCCGCGCCGCTGCCGAGCAAAACGAATTGCATTTCCGCGCCGAGCATTTCCTCAAGCGCGCCGAGTTGAATGTCCACGCCTTTTTGCTCAACCAGACGATTGATGCTGCCGAACAGCGGAATTTTTTCATCCATCGGCAAACCCATTTCGCGTTGCAGTTCAATTTTGTCCGCGATTTTTCCACCGAGATCGGCCGTGGAATAAGACGCTTTCAGAAACGGATTTCGAGTCGTGTTCCATTCCTCGTAATCCACGCCGTTGAGAATTCCGACCAACGCCTTTTGCCGATGCCGCAAAAGTCCGTCGAGGCCGCAGCCGAATTCAGGCGTCGTGATTTCGCGCGCGTAACGCGGGCTGACGGTCGTGATCAAATCGCTGAAGGCGATTCCGGCTTTGAGGCAACTGAACTTGCCATAAAATTCCACGCCTTGCGGATTAAACCAGTTCCACGGAAGATTCGTGAGCGCGAATTTTTCGGCGGGGAAAAGCCCCTGATATGCGAGGTTATGAATCGTCAGGCAAGTGCGCGGCGCGTCGTTCCACGCAGTTTGCGATGGCTCGTTTTGAATCAAAAGCGGAACAAGGCCGGCCTGCCAGTCGTGCGCGTGGACGATTTCAGGTTTCAATTCCAGATGCCGCGCGAGGTGAGCGACGGCTTTGGAAAAGAAAATAAATCGCTCGGCGTTGTCCGGATAATCCACGCCATCACGTTGATAAAAAGACGCGCGCTGGAAAAAATCCGGCTGGTCCACAAAATAAATTCGCAGGCGCTGCGCGGGTTGGAGAATCCAGATTTCGCCTTCGACGCGATTCGCGCCAAGCGGCAGATCGAGCGGAAAATGGAGCGGTTTGATTTCCGGAAATCGTTCGCGAATTCCCGAATAGAGCGGCGTGACCAAACCGACTTCATGGCCGCCGCGCGCCAGGGTTTTCGCCAGCGCGCCGACCATGTCCGCAAGTCCGCCCGTTTTGGAATACGGATGGACTTCACTGCTGGCCAGCAGAATTCTCATTCATTTAGATACACAATTGACGCGCCGACGCGTGCGGTTCGACCCGTAAATCGTAAAACGAAAATCGCAAATAAAAATGGGGTTGTTACGGGCAAATCCGCTCGGTTTTCAAATACGGCTGCAACGCAACCGGAATCGAAATGCTTCCGTCCGCCTGCTGATACGTTTCGATCAGCGCGACGAAAAGCCGCGCGAGCGCCGTGCCGCTGCCGTTGAGAATGTGCGGAAATTTATTTTCGCCGCTCTCGGATTTGAAACGCAGATTCATCCGGCGCGCCTGAAAATCCTCGCAGTTCGAGCAACTGGAAACTTCCAGATAACTTCCCTGCCCCGGCGCCCAGACTTCGATGTCGTACGTTTTCGCGCTCGTGAATCCCATGTCGCCGGTGCAAAGCAAAACGACGCGATAATGCAATCCGAGCAATTGCAGAACTTTTTCCGCGTTCGCCACGAGCTTTTCCAATTCGTCGTAACCGTTTTCCGGTTTCACAATTTTGATCAGCTCGACTTTATCGAATTGATGCACGCGAATCATTCCGCGCGTGCCGACGCCTGCCGCGCCGGCTTCGGCGCGAAAACACGGACTGTAAGCGCAATAACGAATCGGCAATTCGCTTTCCTTCAAAATTTCCTCGCGATGAATATTCGCAACGGGCGATTCCGCGGTCGGAATCAGATATAATTTTCCCAAAGTGGAATCGTCCAAACCTTCGCGAACCGCGTACGCCTGATCGAGCGATTTGGGAAATTGTCCGACACCGAACATGCAGTTTTCGTTGATGATAAACGGCGGCGAAACTTCCGCGTAATCATGTTCCGCCGTGTGGAGATCGAGCAAAAATTGAATCAGCGCGCGTTCGAGTTTCGCGCCCCAATTCGTGTAAAGAATAAAACCGCTGCCGGACAATTTCGCGCCGCGCGCAAAATCCACGAGCTTCAAACTTTCGCAAAGTTCAACATGCGATTTTGGCTTGAACGCGAAATTCGGCTTTGCGCCACCAACGCGGATTTCCGGATTGTCCTCCGCGCTTTTTCCCAACGGAACGGATTCATGCGGCAGGTTCGGAACGCGCAACATCAACGCATCCAGTTCTTTCGTCGCGGCTTCCGCGGTTTGATCCAGCGCGGCGATCTGGTCGCCCAAATCGCGGGTTTCTTTTTTCCGCGCCTCGGCTTCATCGAGTTTTTTTTGTCCCATGAGCGCGCCGATTTCTTTGGAAACACGATTGCGCCGGGCCTTGAGCGTTTCGACTTCGGCGAGCGTTTTTCGGCGTTGTTCGTCCGCGTGGAGAATCTTTTCGATCAACGCGGCGTCGTCCGTTCCGCGCATCGCGAGACGTTCACGAACAAAATCCGGTTTCTCACGAATGAGTTTGATGTCGAGCACGCGCGAAATTATAGGTGCGGCCCTTCTCAGGGCAAGTGAGTTGTGCCTTTAAATGGCCGCATTATCCGCATTGCGATTGGAAAGGGGGTTCCGTAGAGAAGCGGATAAATTTCCGTAATCGGGCGAATTGAAAAGAATTTCCGCGCGCGTCATGTTTGTTGCAGAAAACCGATCAGAACCCGAACGCAAAAACAAAATGACAACCGCCGCGTTTCCAACCGACACCGCGCCCGACGCGCGCCATGCCGCGGAAAATTCAAAAAAAATCCGCACGCTCATCGTGGATGACCAATTGCTCCAGCGCGAAGTTTTGCGCCACATGCTGAATCGCGAGCGCGACATCGAAATCATCGGCTCGTCCTCCAACGGACGCGAGGCCGTGGAATCCATTCATCATCTGAATCCGGACCTGGTTTTTCTCGATGTCGAAATGCCGGAACTGGACGGCTTCGGCGTCGTTTCCGAACTGGATCCCGCGCGCCGGCCGGCCGTGATTTTTTTGACATCGAACGAGGAATTCGCGCGCAAGGCATTCGACGTTCAGGCTTTGGATTATTTGATCAAACCTTGCGCCAAAGATCGCCTTCAAGTCGCGTTGTGCCGGGCGAGAAATCAAATTTTCAGCGCGCAAAATTCCAATTCGAGAACCGAGCATTTTTCAAAGCAACCGGCGCCCAGGACGGATCGCCTGGCGATTAAAACCGAAGGGCGCATTTTATTGCTCCGATTTTGCGACGTGGATTGGATTGAATCCGTGGAAAGCGGCGTCGCAATCCATGCGGATTTGCAAATGCACCTGACACGCGATTCGCTGGAACAGCTCGAGGAGCGGTTGCCGTCGGAACGTTTTCTGCGCGTCAACCGCTCGGCGCTGGTGAACATCGAAAAAATCTCGGAAATCGCGCCGATTCTCGACGGCGAATACGAAATCGTTCTGCATAACGGAACGCGCCTGATTCTCACGCGCCCCTACCGCGGGCAGCTTCAGAAATTGGGCGTGTAAATTGTCCCGCTAAAAACGGGGATTCTTTGCCTTTTTTTCTACACCTGCCGCAATTTCAGCGACCGTGTTCGCCAAAACCGGCGTTTTCATCCTCTTTTTACGTTTGACCCGTCCGTGCAAAGCCGGTTAGGTTTCGCACTCTTTTACAATTATGTTTGGAACGATTCGAAAACACCAAAGCTGGCTGTGGATCTTTATCATCGCAGTCATGATTATAGGTTTGGTCATCGCCTTTTCGCCCTCTTCGCAATTCAGAAATTCAGGCGGAGGCGGCGGAAATTTCGGTTCCATTGACGGCGTCCGCGTCACCCAGAATGAATACGTGAATGCTCACGATGAAGTATTTCTGAGTTATTTCCTGAGAAACGGCCGCTGGCCGGATTCGGACGCCGCAGCCGCGAATTTCAATGCCGATCGCGAAATTTATCAATGGCTTTTCTTCCAGCGCAAAATCAAGCAATACAACATTCACGTGGACGACCAATCCGTCGCCCGGCTCGCGAATAATATTCTCACGCAATTCGGCCGCGGCACGCCGGTTCCGATAGACACGTTCGTGCAACAGGTCCTGAAGCCTCGCGCGGACCTTTCCCATTTCCAACGTTACGTCCGCCATCAGCTTGAACTTCAGCAATTGTTCGCCGTTCTCGGCCTGAGCGGCGACCTCGTTCCGCCGCGCGACGCGCAAACGCTTTACGTTCGCGACAATCAGGAAATTGCCACGGAAGCCGTGTTCTTTTCCGGTTCGAATTATCTCGCCGGCATTCCCGCGCCGAGCGCGCAGATGGTCGCGCAATTCTACACCAATCAGATGGCCGTTTATCGTCTGCCCGAACGCGTTCAGGTCAGTTACGTCGCTTTTTCGCTGACGAATTACATGGCGGAAGCCAAACAGGCGCTCACGAATCTGGCCGATCAGGTGGATTATACGATGAAACAACTCGGCACGAATTACGTTCGTTACGGAAAAACGACCGACGAAGCCAAAAGCAAAATTCACGATCTGATGTTGCAACGGGAAGCGATGTCTTTTGCCAGCCGCGACGCCGATGCGTTTGCCACAACATTGTTCGACATGCCGCCGAAACTCGACAGCCTCATTTCGCTGGCCAAATCCAACAATCTTCCCGTCAAAGCCACCGCGCCGTTCGATGAGGAAAACGGCCCGAGCGGATTTGATGGCGGACCGAATTTCGCGCAGGAAGCATTCGCGCGAACTCCCGACGAACCATTCGGCGGCCCGGTTTCCAGCGACGACACGGTTTACGTGTTCGCACTGAACAAACGGATTCCGAGTGAAATTCCGCCGTTGGAAAACATCCGCGCCCGCGTCACCGCGGATTGCACGCATTACGAAGCCGTGGCCAAAGCGCGAAATGTCGGCGTGCAACTCGCGCGCTCGATCACAAACGGATTGGCGCAGGGAAAAACGTTCGCGGCCATTTGCGCCGATGCCAAAGTAAAACCGACGACCATTCCGCCGTTTTCCATCAGCACGCAGGAATTGCCCGAAGTCGAAAATCACCTGGACCTGAGATCGTTCAAGCAGGTCGCGTTCACCACGCCGGTTGGAAAATCCAGCGATTTCAGCCCGACACGCGACGGCGGATTCATCGTTTTTGTTCAGAAACGGCTTCCGATTGACACGGCGAAAATG
>DASSNZ010000218.1:0-6872 GCA_035701135.1 Verrucomicrobiia bacterium | reverse complement strand
CACACCGGCAGCCGGCTGAACAAGGCGTTCCAACGCGCGTTCAATGTTGCCAAACACGTCCGCACGCGCACGAGCATTCAACGTGGCAGCATTTCCGTCGGCTCGGTTGCCGTTGAACTCGCTGAGAAAATTTTTGAATCGCTTCAAAACCGTCACGTCATGGTCATCGGCGCCGGCGACACCAGCGAAAAAACCGCGCGCGCTCTGCTTTCGCGCGGCGCGAAAAGCATTGTCGTGACGAACCGCTCCATCGAACGCGCCGAATCGCTCGCGGCGGAACTGGGCGGACGCGCCGTGCCATTCGATGATTGGGCGCGTGAATTTGTCGAAATGGACATCGCCATCAGCAGCACCGCCGCGCCCGGCTACGTTCTCGACAGCGCGAAACTTGAACCCTTGATGAAGCTGAGAAAAAATCGCCCGCTGTTGCTGATTGACATCGCCGTTCCGCGCGACATTGATCCCACGGTGAATCTGATGCCTAACGTTTACCTTTATAACATTGACGATCTGCAATCCATCGCGGCCGATTACCTGACGCAAAGAAAAGCCGAAATTGCGAAATGCGAAATGATTATTCAGGAAAAAGCAAAAACATTGCTCGGAAATCCGGCGCGAATGAATGTTGCGGAAACTTCTGTTCCGTATTCCGCATTTAACGATTCCGACTTGAAAAGCTCCGTGTAAAATGTGGAGAAAACGCAGAGACGCAAAGGACGCGGAGATTCGCTGAGAAAAAAAGAAGGATTTCCAATAATAATCAAATAAATTGCCGATGAAAAACTCTGCGTCACTCAGCATTCTCCGCGCCTCTGCGTAAAAAAATTGTGAATGGCCACGATTTGAGAACGCTTGAGTGAATCTTGATTCATGAATCCCGAAACTCAAAACCTGAAACCCAAAACCATCTTCATCGCAACGCGCGGGAGCGATCTGGCTCTCGCACAAGCGAACATGGTTTTGGAGCGATGCAGCGCGGCTTTTCCCGAATTCCGGTTTGAATTGAAAATCATCAAAACCACCGGCGACAAACTTCAAACCGCGTCACTTGCGCAGGAAAACAAAACGTTGCCCAAAGGTTTATTTACCAAAGACCTTGAACTCGCGCTTCTCAACGGCGACGCGGACCTCGCTGTGCATAGCCTGAAAGATTTGCCGACGGAACTGCCCGATGGATTGAAGCTCGGCGCGGTGACGCCGCGCGCGGATGTTCGCGATGTGCTGATTTATCGCGACGCGGCGTTTCTGAAAAACCCGAAACTCGAAACCCGAAACCCGGAATCCGAAACTTTGACCGTTCACCCTGAGCCGCGCGGTTTCGCCGCGCATTTGCAAATTGGAAATTTGCCGGATGCCGCCGTTGTCGGCACCAGCAGCACGCGGCGCAAAGCGCAATTGATCGAGCAGAATCCCAAACTCGCGGTGGTTGAAATTCGCGGCAACGTCGTCACGCGAATGCACAAGCTCGCCGAAAATCCCGCGCTCGACGCGATTGTTCTCGCGCTGGCTGGAATTACGCGACTGAATTTTCAAATCACGCCCGAGGGAAAACTGGTCGGTCCCGGCGCGCCGGAGGGTTTGCTTGCGACGATTTTGGAATCCCGCGTCATGCTTCCGTGCGTCGGGCAGGGCGCGATTGGCATTGAGATTCGCGCGAACGACGAACAAATCGGAAATCTCTGCGAGCGATTGAATGATTTTAATACGTTTCAATGCGTCACCGCCGAACGCGCATTTCTCGCGGCGATGGGCGGCGGATGCCAGAGCCCCGTCGGCGCGCACGCGGAAATTCTGAATGGAAAAATTCGGATGCGCGCGGTTTCGTTCGTCGGCGAAACAACCCGACGCGGCGAAGTGATTCGGGAAATCTCAGAAGCGGTTGAACTCGGACAGCAAATGGCTGCGGCTTTGAAGTAAACAATTTTTACCGCCACTCGTGTTTTGGATATCTGCGCTGCAATTCCGATTTGATTTTCGGATAATGCTCGCGCCAGAAGTTTGCCAAATCCTGAGTGACCTGAATCGGTTTCATTCCCGGCGTCAAAATATGCACCAGCACCGGCGCGCGGCCCATCGCGATTTCCGGCGTTTGCGTCACGCCGTATAATTCCTGGATCCGCAGCGAAATGTGCGGCGGGTTCGACGGCTCATAAGTCACTTTCGGAGCGCGTCCGTTCGCTAGCGTCAACCGTTCCGGCGCGTGTTTCTCGAGCAATTGCTGTTGCGCGGCGGACAACCACGATTTCACCACGGGCTTCACGTCGCGATCTTTGATGTCTTTGTAGCCGAACGCGCCGTGGCAAATCTGTTCTATCAAATGTTGGCGATCTTCACTTGTGATCAGCGGCAACTCCAGTTCCGGACACCATTGGCTCAGGAGATTCAGGCGCAAAATCCATTGCTCGATTCCGTGGTCCCATTCCTTGAGCGCGAGCCGGCCCGCGATGACTTCCTCGGCGAGCAAACGCGCGGCGGCATCCGCGGGCGGCGGTTCGACGCGCCGGGCGGAAAACGCAAGTCCGCGAAAGCGCAGCAACTCGGCCGCCTGCACGCGTTTCATTGTGGAATCAAACGCGACGCGCGTTTCAGTTTCGATGTCGCCCGGAAAAAGTTCGCGAAGCCAATCCGCTTCAATCGCCGTTGCGAGCGAAAGAATTGTGTTCACTTCCTTGTCTTTGTTTTCCACTTCGCGAATTTCCGCCGCGACAAAAAGCGGCGCGTGTTGCACCACGCTTTCGCGCGCCAGAACACCGCGCCGGTTATGAACAAGTTCGCAGCGCAACGTTCCCTGATCGAGCCGATGCGCCACGCGATCGGAAAATCCGATCAACAGGCATTTCTGCAATGCCTCGTCCTTCACCTCGCGCGGTTGCACGTCGAGTTTTTCGCGTTCGGCAATTTTCAAAAAATGTTCGAGCAACGGGCCGACCTGCCGCGCGGTAACGCCGTGAATGCCCAGCTTTCGGCAGGCATCCAGGCGAAATTGGTTTTTCGCCGCATAAGTCCACGCGCGCATCAGAATCCAGAAATCGGAAGTCGCTTTTTCGCCGAGCAGATCCTCGCGGAGCGATCTGGTTTCGCGATCCACATTTCGCAACAACAAGTCGCGTCCTTGCGTGAGCGCGGCGACGAGCGCGGCCTGATAAACGCAGCCGTAATCCTGCGCGGCGAGAAGCATCCGCGCGTAACGCGGATGCAACGGAAATGCGAGCATCTTGCGTCCGATTGCAGTGATAGTTGTGGCACGGGCCTCCCGCCCGTGCGATTCCGAATTTTGCGCCGTTCTGTTTTCTATTTCACTTTCGAGACGCACGGGCGGGACGCCCGTGCCACTAAATTCCAGCGCGCCCAAATCCGCGAGCAATTCTTCCGCATTCGCGAGTCGTTGTTCATCCGGCGGTTCGAGCCAGCGAAAATTTCGCAAATCATTCACGCCGGCGGCTTTCAATGTGAGAACAACTTCCGCCAAATCCAATCGCTTGATTTCGGGTAATTCCTGAACCGGGCGATGTTCATGTTCGTCGCGCGACCAAAGTCTCATGCAAACACCGGGCGCGGTTCGTCCCGCGCGACCGGCGCGTTGGTCGGCGGAAGATTGGCTGATTTTTTCTACGAACAAAGTGTTGAGTCCGCGATGCGCGTCGTAGCGCGCGATTCGCGCCAGTCCGCTGTCAATCACGAGGCGCACGCCTTCAATCGTCAGAGACGTTTCCGCGACATTTGTAGAGACGACCACTTTCGGCTGGCGATAACGCGAAACTGCCGCGTCCTGATCTTTCGGCGGCAATTCGCCGTGAAGCGGCAGAAGAATAAAACCTCGCGATTCATCCGTGTGGCGAATGGCCTCAATCGTTTGAAAAATTTCAAATCCGCCCGGCATGAAAACCAGCACATCGCCGGTTCCGCCGGAACGAACATAACGGCTGAACGCGTCGGCGGCCTGGTCCCAGATGGGACGCTTGTCGGAATAACTCGGCTCGGCGGCGTATTTGATTTCCACCGGAAATGTGCGCCCTTGCGACGTGAGAACGGAACAATTGAATCCGGAAGGACGAGTTACACGAGTCCCTGATTTTTCCCTGGACGACGATTGTTTCTCTAAAATTTGGGACTCGTGTGACTCGTCCTTTCGAACTTTGGAGAGATAATCCGCAAGCAGATCGGCATCGAGCGTGGCGGACATCACGGCGATTCGCAGGTCGTGTCGCGCGCGTTCCTGCATATCGAGCGCGCGGGCAAGCGTGATGTCGCCATAAAGATGGCGCTCGTGAAATTCATCGAACAACAGTGCGGAAATGCCGTTGAGATTCGGGTCATCAATCATTTGCCGCAGCAAAACGCCTTCGGTGACGAACCGGATTTTCGTTTCGCGCGACGTGACGTTTTCAAATCGAATCTGATAGCCGACTTCGCGGCCGAGTGGAACGCCAAGTTCCTGAGCAACGCGCGCGGCGAGTAATCGCGCGGCAAGGCGGCGCGGCTGGAGAATTACGATTTGTCCATCGCCGTGAACTCCGCTCTGAAAGAGCATTTGCGGCACTTGCGTGGTTTTGCCGGAACCGGTCGGCGCGGAAAGAATCAGGCGATTTCCGGAGCGAAACGCGTCGAGAATCTGCGAATGGATTTCCCAGATGGGAAGAGAGGTTTCAGGCACGATGCGGCGGGCGAAAGTTTTGCCGGTTTATTGAACATGCCGCAGAACGAGCGCGGCGAGAGTGATTAACAGCATCAATCCGGACGGCATGAATTTTTTCGTCTTGATGAGCCGAAGCGAAAAAACAACCAGCAACGCCGCCATAAGGGCGTCGGTGATTCCACGCGCGACGGAGGCGGTGAGCAGATTCGGAATGGCCGTGACGATCAGCAGCACGGCGAATGTGACGGACATGATGAGCGATACCTGGCTTTTGCCTTTCAGGAAACCGATCATGCCGCCGATGACGAGCAAAACGATGTAAACCCAAAGGACCGTATTCGCTAAGTTGTGCATTCGCGAAGAGTGCCTCAACCACCGATTACCTCCAAGCTCAGAATTTCCCCCGGCTCGCATTCGGCCGCGACCTCGAATGGACGGCAGCAAATCTCGCAATCCGTCGTGAACCGTTGCGACGCGACGCTGGTGTCCACAGCGATCTCAAACGCCTGACCGCAATAGGGACACAGAATTGTTTCGGAAACTTCCACGCGAAAAAGTTAACCAGATTTCAATTCGGCGCTACTGACGCAGTAAATCGCGGAATCCATCAGTCGCAATCACTGTTGCTCGTGCAAACGATAAAAGCCGTTGCTCGACGTGATGCTGCCGGTCCATTCGATCGGTTCGGAAACGGTTTCCCAATCAACCGGCGACAAGCTTGGTGTTTGTTCGACGACCCAGCGCAGCGTGACATTGGTTTGGCCCGGGCTGATCTGCGTGATGCGCGTGGATGTGATGATTTCGCCATCGGACTGCGGTTCGTAAAATCTCAAGAAAATGTTGCGAACCTGAAAATCGTCCAGCGAGCTATCGGTGCCGCCGGAAGAATTGCGCGCGGTCAATGTCAGTGTGTTCTCGCCCGGCTGCAAGGCCCCGGCGGCGAATCGCAATGTTTTCGGATTCCACGATGTCGCGTTTTGCACCGGGAAGTTTCCGACTTTTCCACCGTTCACGAGAACGGCGTTGGCGGAGTTGTCCACATTCCACAGATCAAACGAGAGTTCGGCCTCCGGTCCGGTTGCGCCAGAAGGAAGAAAAAATGATATTTCAAACGTGCGTTGCGCGCCGGGCGTTTCCCAATCCGGAATGGTGTCGTCGCCCAGATGCACCGCAGCGTTGGTCATCAGAGCCAGTGTTGTCACCGGAATTGACGCGATGACCAGCCCGCTCTCGTTCGACGCATCCGCCGCGCTCACGGCGTAATAGAGATTCGACACGCCGGGCAAACTGGTGTCGTGCCATGCCGTTTCCTGCGAAGAGACCGTTGCATCCGGCGTGCTGGGAAACGAGATTCCATCGAGACTTCGCCGGATGAAATACGACGTGACATTGGTTTGGGTCACTGGATTCCACGAAATCCAGGCACCCCGGCCGGTCCCGCGAATCGAGACGTCCGTCGGCTTTGGAAAATCCGTTTCGCTCCCCGAATAATAAATCGCGCGCACGCTGTCGATGTCTGATCCGGGCGTAGGGGTATCTAATGTCTCTGTCGCCAAATCCTGGAGCCAAATATATCGAGCGCTCGTCAATCCCGATGGATGAATATCAATCAAACTCAAAGCCCGCCCTGTGCCGATGTACTGAAAAGTGTTTGTGTCCGTGGAATTCGACACCAGCACGCGATAGCTTTCGTCCTGCCCGCCGAACGCCGCGCCGATTTCGCGCACTTCGACATCGGGACCTGGCCCGTCGAGCACTGGAGTGTCCACGCCCATGTCGAGGATGATGCTTGCGCCGGGACCGCCGAGCGACACCTCAATTCCATCCGGCGCGCCCAGGGCAGCGGCAGCGTTCGTTTTATTGTTGCCGGCATGTCCATTGAGGATGACGCTGAACGGCACCGCCTTGGCAAAGGGATCAGCCGAGTGCGCGATTGAACAGCACGCCAGCCAAACAAAGAGTGCAAAGGTACATGCGAAACCGAGATTAGGTGTTTTCGTCATCGTGATAAGCTTGGCGAAGCGCGTTAAAAAAAGTCAATCGTCAATTGAAGGTCGTGCGGCATTGTACAGACCGCGGCAACTCACGTGTTGCTGATTTTTCTCAGTGATTCTTTTACGGACTTCGATCAGGAAAAATTGCCCAAAGCTTTGGATTTTTTTGGAGCCGAAGATTCGACAACATTGATTTCGCGTGTCGTTCCGCAAATTTTTTCGATTTCCAATCGGAGGAATTG
>DASSNZ010000217.1:0-8133 GCA_035701135.1 Verrucomicrobiia bacterium | reverse complement strand
AACGAAATGTTAGGCAGGGCGCGTGTTGAAGGCGGTTCGGACGAGCAGCTTCGCACGTTTTACAGTTGTCTCTATCGCTGCATCATGTTTCCGCACAAATTTTATGAAATCGGCGCGAATGGAAAACCGGTTTACTTCAGTCCTTACGACGGAAAAATTCACGACGGCGTGCTCTACACCGACAGCGGATTCTGGGACACATTTCGCGCGGCGCAACCGCTTTACAATCTTCTTTATCCGGAAGTGAACGCGGAAATTTTGCGGGGCATCGTCAGCGCCGCCGAACAAAGCGGCTGGCTTCCCGCGTGGGCGAGTCCCGGACATCGCGAGTGCATGATCGGCAACAATTCTTTTTCGCTCCTGGCGGATGGATGGGAAAAAGGCGTCCGCTCGTTCGACGCGGAAAAAGCGGTGAACGAAATGATTCATGACGCGAACACGAACGGGCCGATTTCCTCCATCGGCCGCGACGGCGCGAAATTTTACAACAGCATCGGTTATGTTCCGTATTCGCCGGTGAAAGGCGAAACCAGTTTTCGCGAAGCGACGGCCAAAACGCTGGAATATGCGTACGACGACTTCTGCCTGGCGAAACTGGCAAATGAAATCGGCCGCAAAGCCGACGCCGAACGTTACGCGCGTCAGGCGATGAACTGGACGAATGTGTTCGACGCGAAAATCGGATTTGTGCGCGAGCGCAAAGCCGACGGCTCGTGGGTTGAACCGTTTTTTCCGAATCAATGGGGCGGGGGATTCACCGAAGGTTGTTCGTGGCATTGGACCTGGTGCGTTTTCCACGACATTCCGGGTCTGATGAAACTAATGGGCGGCGAAAAAGCGTTCGCTGAAAAACTGGATGAAGTGTTCAGTTCGCCGAACGACGTCCGCACCGGAACTTACGGCGGAATGATTCATGAAATGACCGAAATGGTCGCCGCGGACATGGGCCAGTACGCGCACGGCAACCAGCCGATTCAACACATGATTTACCTTTACGATTACGCCGGGCAGCCGTGGAAAGCGCAATCACGCGTGCGCTGGGCGATGGGAAAATTGTACGCGCCCACGCCGGATGGTTATTGCGGCGACGAAGATAACGGCCAGACTTCGGCGTGGTACGTTTTCAGCGCGCTGGGATTTTATCCGGTTTGTCCCGGCGACCAGAATTACATTATCGGCACGCCGCTTTTTGATTCCGCGACGCTGACGTTGAAAAATGGAAAAACGTTTAAAATCGTCGCGCGCGAAAACGGTCCGCTGCGTCCCTACATTCACGATGCGTCATTGAATGGAAATGCGTTCGACAAAACCTACATCGCGCACGATCAAATTTTGCGCGGCGGAGAATTGGAATTTCACATGACTTCCGCGCCGAATTACAAATGGGCGGTCGCGCCGGAAAGCCGTCCGCCATCGCCGCTGGAAAAACTGGTTTCTGAATTGTCCCAAAATCCCGAATGAATATCAGTTAGCGCGACGTTCGTTCGCGTGATTTTGGTGCCGCTGGATTGGAAATGCAGAACGCCGGCGCCACTATTCGCTCCGAAAAAATAGCTTCATCCCGACTTTCGCCTCGTGTTTAATGCCGGGATTATGAGTCAGACACATCCGTTGACCACCACCGCGTTCGATCTGCCGGGATACCGAATCGTCAAATCCTTTGGCGTCGTCCGCGGCATCATCGTGCGTTCCCGGTCCGTGCTCGGAAATATCGGCGCGAACGTCCAAAGCATTTTCGGCGGGAACATTTCCATTTACACCGAATTGTGCGAACGCGCGCGCGGAGATGCTTTCAACCTGATGCTGGAGCACGCCGGAAATCTCGGCGCGAACGCGGTAATCGGCGTTCGTTACGACGCGACGGAATTGTCGCAAGGCATCACGGAAGTTTTGTGTTACGGCACGGCGGTTTTTGTGGAGCAGGGAAGTTGAATTCGTTAAATGACGGATCGGTCGAATAAACAAAACAGCGGCCACACGCTTTTCATTTAACGAATCAAAATTTATCCCGCCGCATATTCAACCAACCACTCACTCAACCCGATACGAACAATGGCAGGACACAGCAAATGGGCGAAGGTCAAACATTTCAAAGGCGCGATTGACGCCAAGCGCGGAAAAATTTTCGCGAAATTAAGCAAGGAAATCACCATCGCGGCCAAGCTTGCGGGCGGCGATCCGAATATGAATCCGCGCCTGCGAATGGCGCTGCTCAAATCGCGCGCGGCAAACATGCCGAACGACAACATCGAACGCGCGATCAAAAAAGGCACCGGCGGCGGCGAATCAGCGACGTTCGAGGATTTGACTTACGAAATCTACGCGCCGCACGGCGTCGCTTTGCTGGTGGAACTCAGCACGGACAACCGGAATCGCACCGCCGCGGAAATCCGCAGTCTCGTCACAAAAGCCGGCGGCTCCATCGCGACTTCCGGTTCGGTGAGCCGGCTGTTTCATCGCAAAGGGCAAATTATTATTCCACGCGAAGCCGGAGACGAAGATCGGTTGATGGAACTGGCGCTGGAATCCGGCGCCGAGGATTTCAAGGCGGACGCGAACGGTTACGAAATTCTGACCGAACCGGGAAATTTTGAAGCCGTTTTGAAAAAAATCGAAGCCGCCGGAATCAAACCCGCCGGCGCGGAAATCACTTCGTTGCCGGACATCACCGTTCCGCTGAACGACGAACCGGCGATTTCCGCGGTCAACAAACTCATTGACGCGCTTGAAGAAAACGACGACGTGAAGGAAGTCTATTCCAACGCGGAATTTCCGGAAGAGAAGTGAGAATGCGCCGACGCAACGGTTTTGCGCGGGCGCGCTGGATCGCGTCGTTCCGGCGCATTTGCGTCCCTCGCGTTGAATTGAAATGAAATCGCTGACTGAGGATTCCTGGACGGCGCGGGCGCTGGCATGGCTGGCGCGTTCCGTCCTGCGTTATCCGCGTTTTTATTTTTATTCGCAGTTGGTGTTGTTCGCCGTTTCGATTTTTTACACGGTCAATTATCTCCAGTTCGACACCAGCCGAAACGACCTCGTCGGCGCGAAGAAAAAATACCACCAGAATTTTCTCCGATTCAAAAAAGAATTTCCGCAGCAGGACGATCTCGTGGTCGTCGTGCAAAGTGAAAATTCGGAAAAAAACCGCCAGTTTGTCGAGCGGCTCGGCGCAAAGCTCGAAGCGGAAACGAACCTTTTCACAGACGTTTTTTTCAAAGGCGATTTGAAAATGCTCGGCCCGAAAGCGTTGTTGTTCGTGCCGGACAGCGATCTGGAGGAACTCGCGAAAACGCTCAAGGATTATCGTCCGTTCATCGAGCCGTTTTCAAACACGACGAATCTCGTGTCGTTGTTCGAAATGGTGAACACGCAATTCCGCACCGCGGCGCACGAGAAAAACGAAAAAACCGAATCGCTGATCCAGGCTTTTCCCGCGCTGGAACGAATCATCGCCCAGGCCGACGCGAGTTTGAAGCGGCCCGGCACTCCGCCGTCGCCCGGAATCAACGCGCTGTTCAACGCAGGCGATGAAGCCGAGCAGCAGATTTATATTACATACGCCGGCGGGCAAATTTATCTCGTCACCGCGCACGCGCCGACCGAAGACCTGAACGCCGCGTCCGTGAAACGCCTGCGCGAACTCGTCGAGCAAACGCGGATGGAAGTGCCGGGATTAAACGTCGGCGTCACGGGCGAGTCGGTTCTGGAAATTGACGAAATGAACCAATCGCAAAAAGACACGACCGTGGCCAGCATCGCGTCTTTGATCATTTGCGCGCTGATTTTTATTTATGGTTACCAGGAAACCGGGCGTCCGGTGAAAGCGACAATTTGCCTGATCATCGGCCTGGCCTACACGCTTGCGTTCGCGACGCTGGTGATCGGGCATTTGAATATTTTGACGATCACTTTCGTGCCGATTTTGATCGGGCTGGCAATTGATTTCGGCGTGCACCTGATCACGCGTTACGAGGAGGAATTGCGTCACGGAAAAAGCGCGGACGCGGCGCTGACCAAGGCGATGGTTTTCACCGGCCAGGGAATTTTCACCGGCGCATTCACGACTGCCGGCGCATTTCTGGCAATGGGTTTTACGGATTTCAAAGGCATTCAGGAAATGGGAATTATTTGCGGCGGCGGCTTGCTAATCTGCCTGATTCCGATGATGACCTTGCTGCCGGTGCTGTTGCTTCGCGGCCGCCAAAACGCGATGGAACATCCCGAATCGGAACTGCCGGAGACACGGGCGAAAATTGAGAATCTCTGGCTGCAACGGCCTGTAACGGTGACGATTCTCACGCTCGTTTTTTGCGCGTTGGCGGCGACGCAATTTCACAAAATTTATTTCGATTACGATTTGCTCAACATGCAGAGCGCCGGTCTGCCGGCGGTCGAGTTCGAGCGGAAATTGATTTCAGCGGCGACAGCGGATTCCACCTCCACGAATGCTCAGGGACGGTCGGTCTTATTCGGAGCGGTCGTCGCGGATTCGCTGGACGACGCCGTCCGGTTGCAAAAGGAAATCAAAAAACTTCCGTCCGTCGCGGACGTGGATTCTGTCGCGCAATATCTGGCTGAAAATCAGACGAACAAACTGCGGATTATCGGCGACATCAAGGCCGATCTTGCCGGAATTCAATTCAGCCCACCCGATTTGAACCCCGTGGATGTTCCCGAGTTGACCCGCACGCTTTATGCGCTTCGAGGTTATCTGGGCCTGGCGCTTTCCGAAATGGGCACGAACGAACCCGCGCTCGCGGCGCAATTTGTTTCCATGCGCGCTTCAATCGAACGATTGCGGCGCGACGCGTTGAGCGGCGATCCCGACGTCAAAGCCGCGCACGCGGAAAAACTCGGTGAATTTCAGCAGGCGCTTTTCAACGACATTCGCGAAACATTTGAAGCGCTGAAAAATCAGGACAACAGCGCGCCGTTGCGGATTCAGGATTTGCCGAAAGCGTTGCGGGACCGGTTCATCGGCGTGACCGGGAAATTTCTGCTTCAGGTCTATCCGAAAAAAGACGTGTGGCAGCGCAAAAACCAAAAGGAATTCATCACCCAATTGCAAACGGTGGATCCGAATGTGACGGGAACGCCCGTGCAACTTTATTATTATACTGAGCTGTTGAAAAAAAGTTACGAGGAAGCGGCGATGTACGCGTTGATTGCGATTGTCATCCTGGTGTTCATTCATTTCCGCAGCGTTCTTTCAGTTGTGCTTGCGCTGGTTCCGGTGGCGATCGGCTCGATCTGGCTCGGTGGATTGATGGGAATTCTGAAAGTGCCGCTCAACCCGGCGAACATCATGACATTGCCGCTGGTGATTGGAATCGGCGTCACCAACGGCATTCACATTCTCAACCGTTTTGCCGAGGAACAGAACCCGAGCATTCTTTCCAAAAGCACGGGCAAAGCGGTGTTCGTTTCCGGGCTGACGACCATTGCGGGGTTTGGAAGTTTGATTCTGGCGAAACATCGCGGCATTCACAGCCTTGGATCGGTGATGGCGACGGGAATTGCGACGTGCATGATCGCCGGCCTGACGTTTCTGCCAGCGTTGCTGAATCTGATGTCGCGCCGCCGTGGAAATTCCGGAAAAACAAAATCGCCAAAATAATCAACCCGGCGTCGGTAATGCACGACCGACGCCGGGTCGGGAGGAACCGAGGTAAAAACCTCAATTATGGCCACACGATAAAGCGGTTATTCCCAAAGTCAATCTCTATGTTAAGCCACGCTTTTATTCGATACACATACACGATTAGATGGCGTTTCAGGGATGCCGCCGATTGACGGCTTGGAAGTGTTCCTGTATTCGATGGAGGGAATTTGGTTTTCCATTCCGTGATGTTTATTGCCAGACGATTTTGGATTTTGCCCGCGTTGATTTGCTTCATCGCCGGACAGTCGCGCGCCGATGACTGGCTGAATGCCGGGCCGTTGTTCGATGAATTTTCCCTGACGCTGTCGCCCGGACATCGCACGGAAGCGCTCGGGCCTTTTTTTTATTCGCAGCAACGCGTGGATGAAAAGATCCAGGCTGTTCCACCGCTGTTTTCTCTTTTGCGCGACAGCGGAACGGATTCAACGAGCTTCGATCTCGGTTATCCGATTTTCACGTACGATCGGTTCGGAACGGAATATCGCTGGCAACTGCTTCAACTTTTCAGCATTGCCGGCGGCGAAAACCAAAAGGAACAAGGAACGCGCCGATTCACGATTTATCCGATTTATTTTCAGCAACGCTCCACGAATGCCGCGCTGAATCACACCGCGTTCGCTCCGTTTTACGGCCATCTCAAACATCGGCTGATGCGCGATGAAATTTATTTCGTCATGTTTCCGTTTTATTCCGAAACGCGAAAAAAAGATGTGGTGACGGACAATTATCTTTATCCGTTTTTTCACCTGCGCCACGGCGACAATTTGAGCGGCTGGCAATTCTGGCCTTTCGTCGGTCACGAACACAAAGGAATTACCACCGAGACAAACGGCTTTGGCGATGTTTCCATCATCGGCGGACATGACAATCGCTTCATTCTTTGGCCGTTTTATTTGAACCAACTTTCCGGAATCGGCACGGAAAATCCGGAAAAAAATCAGGCTGTGATTCCGCTTTACAGCCTGACGCGCTCGCCTCAACGCGATTCAACAACAGTGATCTGGCCGTTTTTCACGCACACAACGGATCGGGAGAAAAAATATTCCGAATGGGACGCGCCCTGGCCGCTGATTGTTTTCGCGCGAGGCGAGGGAAAAACAACTTCGCGTGTCTGGCCGTTTTTCAGCCACGCCGAAAATACAAATCTCGAAAGCGCGTTCTATTTGTGGCCGGTTTACAAATACAATCGCGTCCACGGTGGCGCGCTCGACCGCGAACGCACGCGGATTTTGCTGTTTCTTTATTCCGACACGATTTTGAAAAACACCGAAACCGGCACGGAAAAACGGCGCGTGGATTTCTGGCCGTTTTTCACGCACTGGCGCGATCATCAGGGCCGCACGCGGCTTCAGGTTCTTTCGATTCTCGAACCGATTTTGCCGAACAGCGAAAGCATCGAACGCGATTATTCCCCGATCTGGTCGTTGTGGCGTTCGGAGAAAAATCCTGAAACTCACGCGACCAGCCAGTCGTTGCTCTGGAATTTATACCGGCGCGACACGACGTCGGATTCCAAAAAATGCTCGCTCCTTTTCGGTCTTTTCCAGTATCAATCCGGTTCCGGCGGCAGGCAATTGCGCCTGCTGTACATTCCCGTGGGCAAAACCAAACCGGCGGAAAATGCGAATCAAAATAATCAGCCGCAAAGCCGCTTGAGTTCGGGCCGCGAAGAGACGAAATAGAAAACTATGTTTCAAAACGTCGGTGAAATGGTGATTCTTTTCTGGCGCACGCTCGTGGCGCTGCCGATGGCGTGGCGTCAGCGCGAAAAGGTTTTCGACCAGTTTTTCGAAATCGGCAACGCGAGTTTGCTGATGGTTTGCATTTTGTCGTTTTTCATCGGTGGCGTTATCGCGCTGCAAACCGGCCCGGTTTTGGTCGAGCGCGGACTCGCCAGCGCCGTCGGTGGTCTCGTCGGAATTTCCACCTGCAAAGAACTTGCGCCGGTGATGATGTCCATTCTGATCGCCGGACGAATCGGTTCTTCGATGGCGGCGGAAATCGGCTCGATGCGCGTGTATCAGGAAATTGACGCGCTGCGCACGATGAATATCAACCCGATTCATTATCTGGTTTTGCCGCGAATGATTGCGATTGCAATTGCGTTGCCGTTGCTGGTGATTTTCGCGGTGCTCGTGGCGTGGCTCGGCGGCGCGCTCGTGGCGGCGACGGTCAATCGAATTGATATTTCCATTCCGGCATTTTTCATGAACCTGCGCGACGTGGTGGATATTGCCGATGTCGTGAACGGCGTGTTCAAAAGTTTTTGCTTTGCCGTCGTAATCGGCATCGTTTCGTGTCATCAGGGTCTGGTGACGATCGGCGGACCGCGCGGCATCGGACGCTCGGTGACGAAAGCGGTCGTCAATTCGATTGTGCTGATCGTGCTGCTTGATTACGTGCTCACCCGTTTGCTGTTGAAATAAATGAACACGCCATCCAACACCAACGGCATCAGCGTCGAAGTGCGC
>DASSNZ010000216.1:0-4530 GCA_035701135.1 Verrucomicrobiia bacterium | reverse complement strand
CCTGTTTGGGACCGATATTTCGCGAGCGGAAAAGAAGGAAATCCGCCGGCTGGCGTTCTCCGTTTTTCCGGCGGCGGCGATTACCTCGGCGTTCTGGTTGTTCTCATCGCATTCTGGGCGGCGCTTCAGGCGTTTCGCAAGAAATCCATCTTCGATCTGACCCGGCGGAAGCTGCTATGGTTTTGGATTGTTGTGTCGGTGATTTCGTTACTGCTTGCGTTTGGACGATTCGCGCCGTTTTACCGTTTTATTTACGTGCTTCCTTTCTTTTCTTCGATTCGCAATCCCGGAAAATTTATCATCACACTGGTCATTTCGATCAACGTTTTATTCGCCTACGGAATTGATGGGCTGGCGCGCTCATGGCTTGAGACAACCACTCCAGGCGGGATTCCGGTCGGGACGCGCTTCAAAAACTGGTGGGCGCGCGCGGCCGCGTTTGACAAACGCTGGGTTGCCGGTTGTTTTGCGGCAATCATCCTGAGTCTGATCGGATGGATAATCTACAGAATCTCTCAACCCCATCTTGAAGCTTATTTGGTTGAAATGGCGCGCCTTGAGGCACTTGCCCAGAATATTTCATTCGATTCAGGCGCTGCATCCTATTCAGCACATATGCAAGCCGCGTTCAGCGTTCGGCAGGTCGGCTGGTTCATTCTGTTTCTCGTTGCGAGCGTGGGAATGATGGTTTTGATTTTCACTGGCGTTTTTAGTGGCCGGCAGGCGACTTTGGGTGGAATTCTGCTGGGCGTTATTCTGGTTGGCGATCTGGGCCGCGCGAATTTGCCGTGGATCGTTTATTTCAATTACCCGCAAAAATATGCCAGCAATCCGGTGATAGATTTGCTTCGTCAGAAACCTTACGAACATCGCGTTGCGATTCTCCCGTTCAATTTTCCCCAGCAATTTTACCTGTTCGAGCAGCTTTACAAAATCGAGTGGGCGCAGCATCAGTTCCAATATTACAACGTGCAATCGCTCGATATTGTCCAGATGCCGCGTGTGCCGGAGGATCTGCTGGCATTTGAAACCGCCCTGCAATTTCGCGGAACGCCCGACACGGTTCATCTTTTGACGCGACGCTGGACGCTGACCAACACGCGTTACCTGCTCGGCCCGGCAGGGTTTCTCGATGTGCTGAATCAGCAACTCGATCCGGCAAAACATCGTTTTCGAATTGTCCAAAGTTTTAATGTCGTTCCGAAACCGGGAATCGAAAATCCTACCTCGCTCGAGGAACTCACCGCTCAACCCGCGGCGAACGGCGCTTACGCATTATTCGAATTCACCGGCGCTTTGCCGCGCGCGAAACTGTATTCCAATTGGGAAATTCCCGCGAAAAATCCGGCGGTGATCGCCAAACTGAAAAGCACTGCGTTGACGACGAACGATTTGGAATCGCTGAAAAGCGTTGGGACCAACGATTTCCTGACGTTGCAAATGCTCGCCTCGACGAATTTCAATCCGCACGAAACCGTTCTGGTCGCGGATTCAACCCCGGTTCCGACCGAGCCAGCGCAAACCAACCTGAACTCCGGTTCCGTTCAATACGAAAGCTACGCGCCGAAAGACATCAAACTAAAAACCCAATCCGACGCCGCATCCGTTCTGCTTTTGAATGACAAATACGATCCGCATTGGAATGTGCGCGTGGATGGAAAACCGACGGAACTTCTGCGCTGCAATTTCATCATGCGCGGTGTTTATCTTCCGGCCGGGCAACACGACGTGGAATTCACGTTTAAAACCGACACGAGATTGCTCTATGTGAGCCTTGCCGCAATTGCAGTCGGATTATGTCTGCTCGCGTATGTTTGCGTCAGCGGAAGAAAAAACGATCCCAGTTGAAATCTGTCTGCAACATTCTAACGTATAACCGAATATCCAGAGGCATTTATGACAAAAAAGGTGAAGGCTCAAAACCAAAGCGAAATTTCAAAACAAAATTCCAGCGCGGACACGGTCTTGGGTTTTGTGATTCTCGGTTTGCTCACGGCGGGAACGGTCGGCGTGCTGAAAGCATTCAGCATGACCGGCGGTTTGGACGTTTTGCTCTGCTTGCTCGGTTCGGTTGTCGCGTTCGGCGCGGTTTATTTCATTTATTTTGGAAAACATTGAGCTGGCAAGAGAATCGTGCCAAATCCAATTTGCGGCGCTCTGACGAAACGCCGTTACGGTTCCTCTCAACTTTTGCTTAATCGCGCGACAGGTTTTTCAAAATAGGTTCGATGCGCTTCGGCGAGAATGCCGGGAATCCGATCCGCAAAAGGACTTTTCGCCAGCGCGCCGTTCCAGTCCAGTTCGCCGGCTTTCGACGCGTTTTCGCCGGGAAACCAATGCTCCGCCTGGCCGAGCAGATTGTAACGCATTTTTGCCCAGGTCAGAAGATCCAGCGGTTTCGCGTAAGTCCAGAGACGCAAAATTTCGGTCACGTTGATTTCGCCCGGAACGTTCACGTATTCCGGCAAACCTTCGGGCCAGCGACGGCACCAATCTTCACCCAGCACGCGGATCATTTCGTCGCGCAATTTTTTTTCAATCGGCGCGATGGTCTCGGCGATTCGATCATAAAAATCCAGCGCGCGAATGTGTTCGTCAAAATCGCCCGGCCTGCTCGCGCCGCAACTCAGCGTGTGAACCTGCGGACGCGCCAGGCAATACAGATCGTTAAATTGCATCGGCGTGAGCGGCGCGCACAGGTTGCTCAATTTTTTTGACGGTTCCTGAAGTTTTCCGCCTTTGTCGTTCGGGCTGATGATGAAAACGCCCATGTCGCGCGCGGCGGCTGCTTCGACGGCCGGCCAGTTCAGGTCGTTGACGAAATACCAATGCACGTTCACGTAATCGAATCCGCCGCTCTGAATCGCTTCGAGAATAATGTCCGTCGTCGCGTGAGTGGAAAAACCGATAAACCGCGCGCGTCCTTCGCGCTGCAATTGTCGCGCGGCATCCAGACAACCGCCGCGTTTCAATGACCAGTCCAGCAGTTCGCGATTGTTGATTCCGTGCAAGGAAAGCAAATCCACGTGATCGAGCCGCAAATATTTCATCGAAGTTTCGAACGTTTCGAGAAATTCCCTGGCCGTGGCTTTCGGCGCGACTTTGGTTTGGACGATGATTTTTTCGCGCGGCAAACCGGGAAGAATCCGGCCCAACTGCATTTCCGACGTTCCGTAGCCGCGCGCGGTTTCGATGTGATTGATGCCGAGTTCCAGCGCGCGCTGAATTGTGGCTTCGAGATTTGCCTGGTTTTCCGGCGGGATTTCGCCGGGCGGAACATCCTGCCACTTGAATTGATAACGCATTCCACCGCACGAAATGACCGGCATCTGCAGATTCGTTCTCCCAAAACGGCGATATCTCATGGCCTGGAAGATAAAGAAAATCGTTGATGAGGCAAACAAACGATGAATGCGCGATGGTCAGCATCGAACATTCAACATCAAATCTCGAATGAAAACGCGCCGGTTTCAAATTTTGATCGGCAACCCAATCCAAACGGGCGTTGACACAGCCTGGCGCGCTGTCTAGTCTTTGAAAAAATATTTTAGCCATGTTGACTCGCATTAGCCTTATTGTCGCCATCGTCGCCGGCCTGGCTGTCGGCGGCATCAACTTCATCAAGGTGAAGGAAAAAATCACCACGCTCATGACCGAGCGCGACAACGAGCGAACCCAAAAGGAAACCGCCCAGCGCGATCTCGCCAGCACGAAAAAAGAGCTGGCGAAAACGACCGCCGATCTCACGCAAACCAAACAAACGTTGGAAACCACAACTTCCGAACGCGACAAAGCCGTCGCCCAGGCCGCCAGCCAGAAAAAACGCGCCGACCAGCTCACGGATGAATTGGCAACAACGAAAAAAGATCGCGATAATGCGAAAGCGGCTTTGGAATCTTACGTGGCCTCCGGTCTGACTTCACAGCAGGTTGTGAATCTTGCCAATGATTTGAAAAAGGCGCGGGAAACCATCGCCGGAGCACAGGACGAAAATAAAGTTCTGGATCGAAAGATTAAAAAACTTCAAACCGAACTGGCGGTTTACAAAACTCCGGATTACGTCGTTCTGCTTCCGCCAAATCTGAAAGGAAAAATTGTGGTTTCAGATCCGAAATGGAATTTTGTCGTTCTCAACGTCGGTGAAGATCAGGGTGTCCTCGAAAACGGCGAGTTTCTCGTCAATCGCGATGGCCGGCTGGTCGCGAAAGTTCGCGTGACTTCGGTTCAAAAAGATCGCTGCATTGCGAATGTGATGCCCGGCTGGCGTCTGGGCGAAGTTCTCGAAGGCGACCAGGTCATTCCCGCCCATCCTGCATCGTCATGAAAAAATCCATTTTCCGCTGGGTTCTGCTTTTATCCCTGGGCGTTTTTGTCGCGGCCGTTTCCGGTTGTTCCAGCACGAATCCTGAAAATGCTTCCTCGCGGCCGTGGAATTCGCCGCAGGGCTGGGAAAATGGATTGCCCAATTCAATGATGGAAGGTCATTGATTCAGAGTTTTGTAAAAAAAGGAGCCGGGCTTACCCGGCTCC
>DASSNZ010000215.1:0-15316 GCA_035701135.1 Verrucomicrobiia bacterium | reverse complement strand
CTCGCGGTCGGCAGCCATGCGCAGTTCGTGGCTTTCAATGATCACGCGCCTGGAACTGGAACCGCGGCAAATGCGACGACGTGGAACATCCTGGGAAACTCGCCCGGCGCGGGCGGCGCGCTCAAGGATCTGGATACCGGCGCCAATTTACCGGTCAGGGTGACGATCTCGCATTCAGGAAATGTTTCCGCGGGCTCAATTGGCGGAAGTCCGGACGTGGACACGCCTTTATACAATGCTTTCAATGGCTATGTGGATTTCCAAGGTTCGGGAGATTCGGACGCGGTGGTTCAGGTCCCCGCGGGCGCTTCGGTGACTTACAGTTTTTCCGGACTGGATCCGGCGAAGATTTACAGCTTTAAAGGGGGCGTTGTGCGGGGCAACGCGAATTATACAAATCGCTGGTCGTTGTTTGAAATTGACGGCGCGATTGCGTTTTCCAGCGCGCATTCCGGCGGATTGACGGCAGGACTGGCTGAAAACCAGATTGCCATCAGCACGGGCGTCAATACCGACGGCGCAATGGTGGATTGGGAAAATATTGTACCTGCCGCGAATGGCACTTTTTCGGTCAGAACGACGCAATACACCGGTTCGATTCCCGGCGGCGGAACAGCCAACGGTGTTTATGGCTACGCGTTGAGCGCTTTTCGCCTTGAAGAGTTTGATCCGGCAAACATGAATCCGGTTGCGGTCACGGGTTTCAATCGCGATCTGGTTGTGGAAAAAGGCGCTTCCGGTCCTCCGTTCACGAGCGTCGCGGCGGAACTGAATTCGGGCGAGGGCAAGGCGTTTTATCAGGCGGGATTGCCGGGAAAAAATTATGGCCTGCCGATGTCCGGATCGTTCGTCAGCGCTTTGGGCGACGGAACGGTTTTTCAATTTCAGCCGTACACGACCAGCAACGCCCTTCTGTTGAGCAGCGACACAGGCGTTTCTTCCGGAACGCTCACGCTCGCAAAACCGGCCTTGTTTAAACGCATTGCTGTAATCGCAAATTCCGCGAACGCAAACGCGAACAGCGCCGGTGTGTTGACATTGAATTTCACAGACGGCAGCACATTCGTCACGAGCTATCTTGCGCCGGATTGGTTTAATAATTCCGGTTTCGCGCTGAAAGGCGTTGAACGCATCAACTTGTCCAATGGCCAGACTGAAGGCTCACCCAACGATCCTCGATTTTACCAAACGACGATCAATCTGGCCGATCTGTTAGGCCAGAACAACAAACCGTTGGCCAGTCTGACTTTCAGCCAGCCGACGGACGCGCGATCCACCGCAATTTACGCCATCAGCGGGGAATCAATCGGGCTGTTGCCGGCATTCATTTTGACACAGCCTTCCGACATTACGGTTGAGGAACTGGCTCCGGCCACTTTTTCAGCGGTCGTTTCCGGAAATCCGTTTCCTGTTTTTCAATGGTACGAAAATGAAACCGCGATTTCCGGCGCGACCAATTCGAGCTACACCATCCCGTCCGCGAGTCTGAACGATAATAATGCCCGGCTCCAACTCATCGCCGCGAATACGGTCAGCAACGTTTATTACGCCGTAACCAGCAGCGTGGTAAAACTCACGGTCATAGCGGATACCAATCCACCGATATTGCTGGCGGCGCAATCGCTCGGTCTGAATGAAGTGGACGCGGAATTTTCCGAACGGATTTCGGAAGAAACGGCGACGAATCTCGGAAATTATTCCATTGCCGGCGCGAGCGGAAACCCGGCGATTTCCAGCGCGATGCTCGGTTTTTCTAAAAGCAATGTGATTCTGAACGTAAGCGCCATGAACGACGGCGCGGCTTACACGCTTACCGTGAACAATCTGGCCGATCAATCCGCCGCAGCCAACGTCATCGCGCCCAATTCTCAAGCCAGCTTTAACGCAAGCGTGTTTCTGCCCGGCGCAATCGGTTTCCCGATTCCAATCGGTGGCCAGTCCGGACAAACCAATGGATTGAATCTTTCCGCCGGAGGCGCCGGCATCGGCGGCACAAACGATCAAATGCAATTCGGCTACATTTCCGAAACAGGCGATTTTGATCTCGCGGCAAGATTGGATTCGCTCACGCCAGCCGACGCGTGGTCGGAAGCCGGCCTGATGGCGCGCGAGGATTTGACGAGTGGTTCGCGTTTCGCCGCATCGCTGGCAACGCCAAGTATCAGCGGCGCGTTTTTCGGATCGCGCGGCGTGACCAATGGCGCGACGGCGATGGCCGGATCGGTGCGAGTCAATTATCCGAATACATGGCTGCGTCTCAAACGCGAAGGAAATGTGTTCACGGGTTTCGCCGGTTTTGACGGCAAGAACTGGACGCCGCTTGGTTCCGCCAATTTGGATTTTCCGAACACAATTTATTTTGGATTTGTTGCGTCAAGCCACAACACCAACGCAATCGCCGGCGCGGCGTTCCGTGATTTTTCCGCCGTCAGCAATCCCGGAACGAACGCGGCGCTCAGTGTGGAATCACCCGGCCAGAGCAGCCGGAAAACGAGCCTGGTCATTTCGGAAATCATGTACCATCCGACCAACAGCGATTTGGAATTTGTGGAACTGTCCAACACGCGCGGCGAGCCGGCGAATGTCGGCGGCTACCGGCTGGCCGGCGACATCAGTTATACATTTCCGGCTGGAACGATGATTCAAGGTGGCGGATTTCTGGTTGTGGCAAAATCGCCGGCGGAACTGGAAACCGCTTACAATTTGAGCAATGTCCTGGGACCATTCGCAGGCAGCCTGCCTAACAGCGATGGCACGGTTGAATTAATCAATCAATCCGGCGGCGTTTTTCTGGACGTGGACTATTCCGATGATTCGCCGTGGCCGGTTGCGGCGGATGGAGCGGGACATTCGCTCGTGTTGTCGCGGCCGTCGTATGGAGAAAATAATTTTAAAGCCTGGACGGCAAGCGATTCGGCGGGTGGATCGCCGGGGCGTCTCGACCCGGTGACAATGGATCCGTTGAGAAACGTATTGATCAACGAATTCCTCGCGCATGGCGTTTCAAAACAACAATTCGTTGAACTCTACAATCACAGCGATTCGGCGCTCGATATTTCCGGCTGCTCGCTTGGCTCGGATTCGCAAGACAACGAATTTATTCTTCCGCCCGGCACGATCATTCCCGCACGCGGCTTTTTGTCCTACACCGAATCGCAACTGGGTTTCGCGCTGGATGCTTCGGGCGACACGATTTATTTCCGAAACGCCGCGCACAACCGAGTGCTCGACACGGTTCGTTTTGAGGCGCAGCAAACGGATATTTCTTTTGGACGCGCGCCGGATGGCTCGGAGCATTTTCGAATGTTGGCCGAATCCACGCCGGGCGAAACGAATAGCGGGCTATTCAATGCGCCCGTCGTAATCAACGAAATCATGTATGCGCCAATTTCACTCGATGACGACGATCAATACGTCGAGCTTTATAATCGCAGCGAAAGCGCGGTGAATCTCGGCGGCTGGCAATTTGTTCATGGCATCAGCTACACATTTGATCCGGGTACGGTTCTTCCCGCGGGCGGTTATCTGGTTGTGGCGCGCAATGCCGCGCGACTTCAATCCCATTATTCCTATCTGAATTCCGGCAATCTCGCGGGCAATTTTGCAGGCTCGCTATCGCACAAAGGCGAGCACCTCGCGCTGGCGATGGTTGACATATTGGTAACGACGAACAGTCACGGCGTCGTTTCGACCAACTCGATTTATCCCATCGAAAACGAACTGACCTACGGCACAGGCGGGCGCTGGGGAAAATGGTCGCATAAGGGCGGCAGTAGTTTGGAATTGATTGATCCGCGCGCTGATAATTCCCTTGCGCCGAATTGGGCGGATAGTGATGAAACTCAAAAAGCGCCGTGGACAATTATTTCCGCGACGGGCGTTCTGGATAATTCCACTTACGGTTCGGCTGCTGACGAATTGCAGGTGTTGCTGCAGGGCGCCGGCGAATGCCTTGTGGATGACGTGGAAGTGCTCGATGCCGGCGGAACCAATCACATTGCCAATTCCACCTTCGAATCCGGCGCATCAGGCTGGACGGCTGAAGGCGCGGAATCTCAATCCGGCGTCGAACTTTCAGAAGGTTACAACAGCAGCCAATCCTATCGCATTCGCGCGGTGGATCGTGGTAATAATCAGGTCAACCGCGTTCGCGCACCCGTCGCGCCCGCGCTTCCGGACAATTCAGTTGCAACCATTCAGGCGAAAGTGCGATGGCTGAAAGGACAACCGGAGGTTTTGCTGCGCTTGCGTGGCAATTGGCTGGAATGTCCCGGCGAACTCAATTTGCCAACGAATCTCGGAACGCCCGGATTGCCGAACAGTCGCTATATTACAAATGCGCCTCCCGCGATCACGGATGTAAGTCATTCGCCGGTTTTGCCTCGGGACGGCGAGCCGATTGTGGTGAAGGCAGATGTTAATGATCCGGACGGGATTTCATCCGTCTTTTTGAATTATCGCCTGGATCCGGATTCCAGCTACACATCTCTTGCGATGACCAATAACGGCGATGGCACTTTCTCCGGTGCGATTCCCGGCCAGTCTTCCGGAACGATGATCGCGTTTTATATTCAGGCGACCGATAATTCCGCGCAATCAGTGAGTGACACTTTTCCGGATGACGCGCCGGTTCGCGAATGCCTGGTGCGCGTGGGGGAAATTCAACCGCCGGGGAATTTGCCTGTTTACAGAATCTGGATGACGCAAGCGACGCTGAACACATGGACTTCGCGCAATCACCTGGACAACACACCATTGGACGTGACGTTCGTGTTGAACAACGACCGCGTCATTTACAACGCGCAGGCGCTTTACGCTGGCAGTCCTTATATTGCTCCCGGATATTCCGGACCGACCAGCGGTGCGTGCGGTTATAGCATTACGCTTCCCGGCGATGATTTATTTCTAGGCTCGGACGATCTGGTTCTGGACTGGGCCGGCGGTCATGGCGGAGAAACGACCGCTTTGCAGGAGCAGATGGGATATTGGATTGCCGATCAGTTGAACCTTCCGTTCAGCCATCGTTATACCATTCGCCTGCATGTGAACGGAGTAACGGACGACGCGCGGCACAATACCTTCGAAGCTGCGATGCAACCCGGCGGTGACTTTTTAGACGAATGGTCTCCGGATGAAACGGATGGCGATTTCTTCAAAGTCGAACGTGCATTCGATTTCAACGACAGCGGAAATCTGGTTGCGGATCTCCAGCCGCGTCTTGAGGAATATACCACGACTGGCGGCGTGAAAAAAACAGCACGCTATCGCTGGAACTGGCTTTTCCGCGCCGTGGATCGTGTGAATGATTTTTCAAATCTCTTTTCCGTGGTGGACGCCTTCAACGCCGCCCAACCGGAGCCTTACACAACCGACGTGGCGAACCTGGTGGATGTGGAGGAATGGATGCGCATTTTCGCGACCGAACACATTATCGTAAATTTTGACTCGTGGGGACATGACTTTGGAAAAAATATGTATCTGTTTTTGCCGGAAAACGGCAAAGCGCAAATTTACATGTATGATATGGATTGGCTGATGCTCGCCGCGGCAACGGCCAACGCCAAGTATAGTCCGGATTCCGCGCCGCTTTTTAATTCAGAAGACCCGATCATCGCGAATTTTTACCAGTTTCCACCGTTTGCGCGCGCATACTGGCGCGCAGTTCAAGATGCTGTGAACGGACCGCTTGCGCCGGAAAATTGCAATCCGGTGATCGAAGCGAAATCGCGATCGCTGTTCGCCAACGGTATTCAGTGGTGCGACGGACGGCCGCTGACGGATCCATCCGCTGTGGAGAAATGGTTCAGCGAGCGTCGCGCTTTTTTGCAAGCGCAGCTCGCGACAGTCGCCGCCGAATTCAGCGTTGATTCGTCCGTCACGGTTTCAAACGATTCGGAAATAATTTCCGGAACCGCGCCCATCGGTGTCGCTAAGATTTTGTTTGGCGGAGCGGAAATGCCGATTACCTGGACCACGCTGACGAACTGGACGACGACGATTCGATTGCAGCCCGGAACGAACGAAGTCAGCGTCATTGGTTATGATTTGCGAAACCAGATTGTTCCCGGCGCCTCGTCGAGCGTCACGACCATTTACAACTCCGGCACGAATTTTCCGACATTATTTGCTCCTGGAAATCTCGCGGTGTTGCGCGTGGGCAACGGCCTGCAATCGCTCAGCGGAAACGGCAATTCCGTTTTCATTGATCAATTCACAACCAATGGCACGCTGGTCAGCAGTTCCGAAATTCCCGATAACGAAACCAATGCGCTCATCATCAGTGGCAGCGCATCATCTGAAGGCGCTTTGACGCGTTCGGCGGACGGGCGATTGCTTGTGCTCGCCGGTTATCAAATTCCGCTGACGAATGCCGCCCTGCTGGGTTCTTCATTGTCCGACGCGAATTCAACAGTCGCACCGCGCGCGCTCGGAGTCGTGGACTCGACGGGAAAATTTGCCCTCGTCGGTGTAACCACGAACCAATACGGCGGAAACAACATGCGCTCTGGCACAACGGATGGCCGCGGAAATTATTGGGGCGCGGGCGCGACAAGCGGAACTTTCTATTTCGGTGATGACACGCCGGCCGCAGTTCAAAACACGGTCAAAAATACTGTCGTTATTCAGGACCTCGAAGGAAATCTGTATTTCAGCACGAGCAAAACGACGCCGGGAATTTGGGAAATTCCGGGAACGCCGATTGGCGCCGCGACACCGGAATTGGTTTTCCAATCGCCAACCGGAAATCCTTACGGATTTGCGTTCAATACGAATTTCACGATCGCGTATGTCGCCGACGACACAACCGGCGCGGACGGCGGAATTCAACGATGGGATCGCACTGCCGGAAATTGGTCGCTGAGCTACGCCTTCGACGCGGTGACCAATTCCGGCGCGCGCTGTCTTGCCGTGGATTTCACCGGCGCGCATCCAATCATTTACGCGACGACCGCTGAAGATTCGGCCAATCGTCTCGTTTCGATCACGGATACGGGCGCGGCGTCACCCGCCGTCATTCTCGCCACAGCCGGAGCAAATCAACTTTTTCGCGGCGTCTCTTTCGCACCGCAAACAAGTTCCGAGCCGGAATGTTTCAATCCGGTTGAAACCACAAACGGATTCACGCTTTCGTGGACGGCATTAATCAACCGGAGTTACACCGTCCAATACTCCGAAAATCTGAGCGGCAACAACTGGATTACGCTGACCAACGTGACGGCGACCGCTCCGGTTTTGACCATCACCGACGCCGGTGTGCCCGGCGCTACCGAACGTTTTTATCGCGTAATTTTGAATCCCTGATCGGAGGAAAAAATTTATCCATAAAAATTTTCGCTTCGAGCCGTTTCACCATTCTGAAATTCCAGTTTCGCGCCCGGCATTTTTCATCGCATACTGATTTCATGTCCGTTGAATTGACTGAGGCATTGCTGCGCGACGCGGCGGGATGGGACGTGATGAAGCGCGCCCGCGCGTACATCGAACAAGACCAGGTGCTGAGTTCGCATTGGTCGCCGCCGCTGCTGCGCGGCGTTGTGCAGGGCGGCGAAATGTCGTTCCGCCCATCCATGGTGATCAAAAGCGGCGTGGACATCGAAAATCTCTGCAACTGCCGCGACGCGCGCGAATGGGGAAAAATCTGCGCGCACGGCGTCGCCGTCGGATTGCACTGGCTCAATTCACAAAAACCTCAAACGACTTCAACTCCGGCGAAAACATCCGCACTCGCGCCTGTCGCGAAATCGCCGGTGAAAAAAGTTCCGTCGCTTTTGCGCGATTCCTCCGGCGAACCGGCGGAATTATTCATCATTCTTCCGCCCAATTTTGAGCAGGCCGTTGCGCGTGGAAAAATCATGCTCGTGCTGGAGGCGAAATGGAGCGGCGGACGATGTCCGCTGAACGCGCTGCCGCGCGGACGCGGTTTTGCATTTTCAAATCAGGACAACGCGATTCTGGATCAATTGGAAAATTTTGCGGACGGCGAAACGCCCGCGATTCTGCAATTGGAAACGAAAGATTTTGCGGCGCTGCTTCCAAAGCTCGCCGGACATCCTAACATTTCGATCGGGAAATCCGCAGAAGTTGAAATCAGCAAAACGCCGCTCGCGCTTCCCATTCGCGCCACGTTGGAATTCAACGGCGAAATCGTCGTGGCATTGAAGGAAAAATCCGACGCGCTTGTATTGATTGGTGATTGGGTCTGGCGCGACAATACGTTGCGGCCATTGGGATTTCCGCCGGCGATGAAGGAAATTTTTCGCGCGCCGGCGCGTATTCCGCGTTCGCAAGTGCCGCAATTTCTCAGCCAATATTGGCCGCAATTGATGGATACGGGCGGCGTTGAGGCGAATTTCAAACTTGAAGATTTTACGCTGGAACCGCAGTCGCCACGTTTCATTTTGGAACTCAGGGGCGGCCTCGCGCAGCTCACCGCGCTTTTGCAATGCGCTTACGGCGCGCGCATCATGACGCTCGGCGTGACGGCGACGGACGAAAATGTGTGGCTGCCCGATCCGGAAATCCCAACGCGTTATTCGACACGCGATTTCGCGGCGGAACGCGCGGCGCTCGCGCGCTTGCAAAGCAGCGGATTTTCCGGGCCGGACGGGCAGGGGAAATTGCAGTTGTCCGGCCAGAACGCGGTGTTGAATTTTTTCGCGCGGGAATTTCCGAAATTGCAGCGCGAATGGAAAGTTACGCTCGACGAACAACTGGAAAACCGGACGTTGAAAAACATCGAACGTGTCGAACCGCGTTTTGAAATCACGTCGTCGGGCGTGCGATGGTTTGATCTCGGCGTTGTTTTCGAGTCGAGCGGCGGCGAGCAATTTTCGGCGGCGGAAATTCAACGATTAATTTTGTCCGGCCAGAGTCACACGCGTTTGAAGAATGGAAAAATGGCGGTGATTGACACCGGCGCGGTGGAGGAATTGCAGGAGGTTTTGCTTGATTGCGCGCCGCGACAGAATTCGCAGGGCTATCAAATTGCCAATGCTCAGGCGGGTTTTCTCGAAGCCACTTTGCGCCAACATAAAAACTGGAAAGTCCAGGCTCCGGCCGCGTGGCGCGATCGCGCGGCGAAACAAAGCGGCGAGGCGAAACTGGAATGTCCGCCGCTCAGCGACCTGGAAACGGTTTTGCGTCCCTACCAGAAACAAGGCGTCGCGTGGCTCCGGTTTCTGCGCGAGAACGGTTTTGGCGGAATTCTTGCCGACGAAATGGGTTTGGGAAAAACATTGCAAACGCTCGCGTTTTTCAAAACGTGCCGCCGGCATCCCGCCGGCGGTTTTCACGCGGCCCAACCGGCTGAAAAGATGTCGGCGGCACCTTCGCTTGTCGTTTGTCCGACAAGTCTGGTTTTCAACTGGATTGCCGAAGCCAAAAAATTCACGCCGGAATTGAACGTCCTCGCGTTGCACGGTCCGGATCGACATAAATTTTTCGGCGAAATTTCAAAAGCGGATCTGGTCGTTACGAGTTACGCGCTGATTCGTCGCGATGCGGAAAAGTATCGCGAACTGGAATTCGACACCGTCGCGCTCGACGAGGCGCAGCACATCAAAAACCGGCAGACGCAAAATGCGCAGGCGGTGAAAGCGATTCGCTCGCGGCACAGGATTGTCCTGACCGGCACGCCGCTGGAAAATTCCGTTTTGGATTTGTGGAGCATTTTCGATTTTCTCATGCCCGGTTATCTCGGATCGGCGAAGGATTTTCGCGAGCGTTACGAATTGCCGATTACGAAGGAGAAAAACGCGGAAGCGCAATCGCGGCTGGCGCGACGGCTGCGTCCGTTCATGTTGCGTCGTCTGAAAAAAGAGGTCGCGAGCGATTTGCCGGAAAAAATCGAGCAGGTTTCATTCTGCGAATTGACGCCGGACCAGCGCGGCGTTTATCAGCAGGTCATCGAAGCGAGTCGAAAGGAAGTTTTGGAATCTGTCGGCGCGCAAGGTTTTGCGAAAAGCCGGATGGTGATTTTGGGCGCGTTGCTGCGGCTGCGGCAGGTGTGTTGCGATTTGCGTTTGTTGAAACTCGAAAATGTGAATCCGGCGAACGCATCGGGCAAACTGGATTTGTTCGGCGAATTGCTCGAAGAAGTCGTGGACGGCGGACATCGCGTTCTGGTGTTCAGCCAGTTTGTGAGCATGTTGACACTGCTGAAAGAACGGCTCGCGGCGGAGGGAATCGCGTTCTGTTATCTGGACGGCTCGACAGCGAATCGCGCCGCGGTGGTGGAACGATTTCAAAAGGACAAAGCGATTCCGGTTTTTCTCATCAGCCTGAAGGCAGGCGGCGTGGGATTGAATCTCACGGGCGCGGACACGGTGATTCATTTCGATCCGTGGTGGAATCCGGCGGTGGAAAATCAGGCAACCGATCGCGCGCATCGCATCGGCCAAACGAAAGTCGTGACGAGTTACAAGCTGATTACGCGCGACACAATCGAAGAAAAAATTCTCGCTTTGCAGAATCGGAAGCGCGAAATCATCGCGGCGACCATCGGCGGCGAGGAGGAATTCGCGTCGGCGCTGAACTGGGATGAGATTCAGGAATTGCTGGCGTGATCCAATTTCGTCGTGAATTGATCGCGGAAATTTTTTTGCTTTCTCGATTTTTTGTGGATGACGTAATCGGGAAAGCCGTGCGCCAAAAATCCTAATGCCGAATTCCGAAATCCGAACAAACTCGAATTCCAGATTCCGAGTCAGCCGGTTGTCAGAAATTTCAACGCCGCATTTGTTCAGGGTCTTGCATTTCGAACGTCATGCTTCTCATTTCGATTTCAAATGTCGGACTTCTTTCGGATTTCGGGATTCGAGTTTCGGATTTCCGTGTACCTTTCTGCCGATTACCAACCTCGATAAACCAGTTTTTTTGCTTTCGATTCAAATTGGAATTTAAGCCTCCCTCGCGCCAGCCAGAAAACGCATTACCGTGTCGCCGTGTTTCAGCATTTTTTTTTCTGTCCAATTTTCCGGCAGGCTCAGCGTGTCGCGCTTCGTGTGACCAAGCACGAACAATCCGCCGGGCGCGAGCAGGTGCGGCAAAACCGGATCGTCCAGCAATCTTTGGGCGAACGAAGTGGAGCGGCGACCGATATTTTTTTCGCCATACGGCGGATCGGCGAGAATCAGATCGAACATTTCATTCGCTGCGGCGATCTGGCCGAGCGCGATAAAAACATCCTGAACCCGGACGCGCAGGTTTTCGGGAGAAAATCCGGCGGACGAAAAATTTTGTCTTAAAATGTCCGCGTGCCTTGGAGATTTTTCGACGCACACGGCGGAACTCGCGCCGCGGCTCAGGCATTCCAAAGTCAGCGCGCCGGTGCCGGCAAAAAGTTCGAGCACGCGCGCACCGGTCACGCGCGCGCCGAGGCTGTTGAAAACCGCCTGTTTCACGAGATCGGGCGTGGGCCGGACATCCAGGCCTTTTGGTGTTTTCAAAATCCGTCTCGCAGCGGTTCCACCGGTGATTCGCATGAAAACATTTTACGAGAGTTCACGCGATTTTGTAACGCACAATTGAATCAGGATTAGCCCAAAAACATTTATGCCACAGATGGACACAGATGAGCACAGATCAGAATGACAGAAACAGGGAATCACCCAGAAAAAAGCTCTTGTCCGGAAAATCTGTGCGCATCTGTGTCCATCTGTGGCTATTTTGAAAATTTCAATGCTCGACCACTTTGCGCAATTTCCCGACTTCACGTTTCAAATCGGAAACCAGGCGTGTCTGGCGCGCGGGAAGTGGTTTGGGTTCCGGCGCGGGATTTTGTTTGCGCGATTTCACATCAGGATTTTCGCCGGAAATCCATTGCGCGTGCGGTTTCGGTTCCAGCCGCGCGCCAAAACGATTGGCGTAAACCTGAGTGATTTCAGCTCCGAAAAATAAAATCTGCGCGGAGTAATAAACCCAGAGCAGAATCAGCACGAGCGATCCCGCCGCGCCATAAGCGGATACCGTGGAGTTTTTTCCGAGATACATGCCTAACAGGAATTTCCCGATGGTGAACAGCAATGCCGTGGTCGCGCCGCCGACCCAGACGTCGCGCCAGGAAAGTTTCACGTCGGGCAGCACTTTGAAAATCATCGCGAAGAGCGCGGCGATCACCAGAAACGAGACGATGAAATTCACGCCCATCCAGATCGCGCCCATTCCGGGAATCATGTGACTCATCATTTTGCCGAGTCCGGATAACGCCGTGCTGACCACGAGCGAGACAAGGAGCAGGAACCCGATGCCCACAATCATCGCGAACGAGAGCAGGCGGTTTTTGATCAGACCGCGAATGCCTTGCCCGGGTTTTTCCTCGACGCCCCAGATGGAATTGAGCGCGCCCTGCAATTCCAGAAACAGACCGGACGCGGTGATCAAAAGCGTCACGGCGGCGATGATGCCGGGAAGAATTCCCTGCTTGCCGTGCGATTGCGCGGTCATGGCGGTTTCTATCGCGTGAGCGCCTTGTTGCCCGATCAATCCGCCGACCTGTGACATCATCGCCGAACGAACAGTGTTCGGATTCATCACAAGGCTGGCGATGAAGATGACGATGACGAACAAAGGCGGAATCGCAAAAACGGTATAATAAGAAATTGCCGCGCCCAGCCGCGATGCCTTGTCTTCCACCCAATGCGAGCCGGAAGTTTTGATCAGACTCCAAAAATTCTTAAGCGCTGCCATGGAGAATTCTACTTGCGCAAATTTTGGGAAACATTGGGTTTTATTACCCAACAAAGGCGCCTTGAAGTTTTGAGTTTTGAGTTTTGAGTTTTCGGCTTCGATTGATTCGTTCCAAATAATCATTTCGGAAGATTGCCTCCGTCGCGCGCATAGCGTATGGTTTCCGGCTTTGATGAAAAAAACACCCGCAGAACGCCCTTTGCGCGTCGGATTGATTTCGCTGGGTTGCGCCAAAAATCTGGTGGACGCCGAAATCATGCTCGGTTCGCTGCTGAAAAACGGCGTGGAAATCACCAACGACGCCGCGCAAGCCGATGTCATGATCGTGAACACGTGCTCGTTCATTGACTCCGCGCAGGAAGAAAGCGTGGACACGATTCTCGAATCCGCCGAAGTGCGCGAGGCGAACAATCGCGGTCAGGGACTGGTCGTGTCCGGCTGTTTGCCGCAACGTTTTCGCGACGAACTCCCAAAACTTCTGCCGGAAGTGGACGCCTTCATGGGAATTGACCAGGTTGCGCAGGTTTCGGAAATCGCCAGACAAGCTCTCGCGCGTCGCGCGGAGAAAATGGGGAAACAGCGAACACCAAACACCGGACATTCGACGCCAAAGGAGAAAATCGCCGGCGAAATCGCGAAGCTGGATCAGGATCGTTCCGCGACGCAGCATGACAAATCCGAATCGCTGCGCGGCACGGAAAAATTCGGGAAAACAAAAACCGTCGTTGCGCCGATTCTATCCGGAACCAAAAACGAGAAACCGGAAACGCCTTCGCTTCTGGAGGTCAATTCGCGTCCCACCTTCATTCCCGATTTTGAAACGCCGCGCTTTCGCCTGACGCCGCGACATTTTGCTTACGTGAAAATCGCCGAAGGCTGCAATCACCCGTGCAGCTTTTGCATTATTCCGCGAATGCGCGGAACGCATCGCAGCCGCCGGCAAAACGATATTATCGCCGAGGCGAAAGCGCTGATTGCGGACGGCGTGAAGGAATTAAATCTGATTTCGCAGGACTCAACGTATTACGGTTTGGATTTGCGGCCGAACCACAGCCGCGCGATTTCTTCGCCCGAAAAATTTTCCGCCGCCGCGAAATCGCTTTCCGCCGATTCGACGACGATCTGCTCACTGCTGCGCGAACTGAATTCGCTCGAAGGCGATTTCTGGATTCGCCTGCTTTACACGCATCCGGCGCACTGGACCGATGAACTCATCCGGACCATCGCGGAATGCCCGAAAGTCGCGCGTTACGTGGACATTCCGCTCCAGCACATTCACGAAAACATGCTCGAGCGAATGCGCCGTGAAACCTCGCGACAATACATTGTGGATTTGCTGAAAAAAATCCGCGCGGGCATTCCGGGAATCGCATTGCGCACGACGTTCATTGTCGGTTTTCCGGGCGAGACGGACGCGTATTTTGAAACACTGCTGGATTTCATTCGCGAGACGAAATTCGAGCGGCTGGGAGTTTTCAGCTATTCGCGGGAGGAAGCCACGCGCGCCGGGCAAATGGCCGGACAGATTCCGGACAAGGTGAAACAAAAACGCCGGCAACTCGCGATGGCCGCGCAACACGAAATCGCAGTGGGCGTTTCCGAATCGTTCGTGGGGCGCGAAATCAAAGTGCTCGTTGAAAACAAAGCCGACGCAAAACAACTTCAATCCGCCAGGGTAAATTCCTGGGAACATGGCCTGATGCGCGACGAGAAAACCCGAAACCCGAAACTAGAAACTCGAAACTATTTCGTTGCCCGCGGCGAGGCTGACGCGCCGGACATTGACGGGCGCGTTTACGTTCGCGGCAAACCGCCGGTTGGAGAATTCGCGCGCGTGAAAATCCTCGGCCACACGGATTACGATTTGATTGCCGAGGCGGTTTGAAGCAGCAAGCCCTGGAGGAGACGGACCTGAACCTCCATTTACCCTTTCTCCAGACGATCCTTTTCCAACCCTGCCTCCGAAGCCGGCGCCGCCGCCCGATCCATCCCCTGAACTCGAACCATCAACACCATCTACCGAGCCGACACCAGATATTCCAAATACTTGCCCTGAACCGGATATTCCATTAGACCGGGATATTCAGTTAGATTTCCCATTCGATATTATTTAGTTATAAAAATAATCGAATTTCAATATGAAAAGAAACGATTGTTATAGTCCGTCTGTTATGGAACGAATTTTCGCGATTCCGGTTATTGGGGACCTTATTTGCAATGTGTTCTATGGCTTTCTAAAAATAATCGTGCCGGTGTTCACGTGGCTTGGGGGCGGTGGTCGCCTGAAAATTGGCACGTCCGGGATATGGTTTCCTGAAGAAAAGAAAGAGGCGGTTTTGAATGGAGTAGAATTCCTGAAAAAGCACGACGAACAGATGTATTTACGCATCGCCGGAACAAAGAATCCTTTATTGATCTATTATAGCTACAACAAAAGAACGGCAAATAACGGCGGAACCATCTACGGCCTCAGCGAGCGTTACGTGGATTGGGGACCGGACGGTATTGCCACTTTTCTGATTCAGTCGCTTCTCACCTGCGAAGCTTCACCCGGCTCCAATCAGGTGCGGATAACCGAAAGCAAACTTGAAAGAATAAGAAATGTTCCCAATGAAGTTCTGCAATGGAT
>DASSNZ010000214.1:0-6610 GCA_035701135.1 Verrucomicrobiia bacterium | reverse complement strand
TGACAGGCTGGTTGAAAAATACGCGCGTTGCGAACGGGAAGCGCTGAGTTCGAGCCGCGAGATCACCTGAACTTTTGTTTTCATTTCGCGTGAAAATTGATTTTCCCAAATTCGCGCCAATTCAATTTCCCGCGCGTTCGGAGCGGTCAAAAATTTCCGAAAATATTTTATACAATTTTTTCAACTCCGGTGTCTATGGAGTGAAACCGTGAACGGCGATAGAACATTGGCATGGGCTGAAAGGCTTTACGAAAAACAGGCGGCGGAGTTAATTCTCTACGGCCGCGCGCTTGGCTTGAGCCACGCCGAGGCGGAGGACGTGTTGCAGGAAACGTTTATGGCGTTGATGCAAAAAGATCCGCCGCCGATTCAACCGGACCGTTATTGCCTGCGCAGTTTTCGCAATTGCGCGTTGAATTACCGGCGGTCGTTGTGGCGGCGATTGATGCGCGAACTGGAATCGCGTTCGTGGTTTGAAGAATCGTCCGGCCAATCCGAAACGGAGCGCGCGGCGATGCGTTGTCTCGCGGGATTGCCGGTGGAACAACGCGAGGTCATCGTGCTGAAAGTCTGGCATCGGCGCACGTTTGAAGAAATTGCGGAGCTTCTGGAAATTTCCCCGAATACCATTGCCGGCCGTTACCGTTACGGCCTGCGGAAAATCCGGCTCCGGCTGGAAGGAGAGCTTTATGAACGAGATGAATTCAGTGGAGACGCGCTTGCGCTCATGGGAGCTTCGCGCTCCGTCGGCGAAACTTAAACGGCATCTTTTTGTCGCGCGGAAGGAACCGACGCTCCCGCAGTTGTGCGGCCATATTTTGCGATGGGTCGCTCCGGCGTCGGCGTGCCTGTTTTTAGCCGTCACGTTGTTGAATGGCGGCCGGACGGCGCTTGATTCAAAGCCGTTTGACCGCCCGGGAGTCTTGACTCTGGCGAGCAACCAGATTCCAAACGCCAGCGGATCCGAACGTGGCGGAAATATCGAAAACACGCTTTCCCCCGCAAGTTTGGGATGGACAAACGGCGACGCTTACACTTCTAGTATTACCTCATTTTTGCCGGCCGGGTTCAATTGAAAGACGAGCATGGAAAAACCAAAAGAAGTCAGCGAAAAAAAATCGGGTGTCGCTGGAAATCCACCCGATAAAACACCGCCCGCAACTGCTGGAAAGTTGCCGCCGTTTTTCAGGAAGATTGATTGGATGACGCTGGTCGTCACGTTTCTGATCGTCTTTATTGGATATTGGATAACCCTCGCACCGGAGATGACCCTGGAGGATTCGGGCGAACTGGCCGTGGGTTCGTTTTACGCGGGCATTCCGCATCCGCCGGGTTATCCCGTTTGGACGGTTTTCACGTGGCTGTGGACGCATCTTCCGTTTGGAAATGTGGCCTGGCGCGTTGGGGTGAGTTGCGCGTTCGCCGGCGCGCTTGCCTCCGGATTGTTGGGAATGGTGGTTTCGCGCGGCAGCAGCATGATCATCGAAAGCATTGATGATTTGAAAAATCTTCCGCGCGGTTGGGAAAACGCGATTTGCATCGTATCAGGATTCGTGGCCGGCGCATTGATCGGTTTCAATGGCTATCTGTGGAGCCAATCGGTGATTGTCGAGGTTTATCCGTTGAGCGTGGTTTCATTGATGGGCGTGGTGGTCTGCCTGATGCGCTGGACTTACGCGCCGACGCAAAACCGCTATCTCTACTGGGCCTTTTTCCTGTTCGGCATTTGTGTGAACAATCACCAATCGCTCCTCGTCATGGCGATGGGAATGGAAGTATTGGTCTGGCTCGCCAATCCGAAAATTGGCCGGGAACTGTTCTTTTGGAACATGCTTGTTTATTTCTCCGGCCTTCTCATCGGACCAACCATTTTGACCGGGAACACATCGGTGTTTGTCATTTTCAACGTCATCGGCATCGGCTCCGTCCTGATGTGGTTGTGGATGTTAATCGTGACGAAAAAAAGCGCGATGGATTTCGCGCGCGATGGATTGATTCTACTGACACTGGGCTGCGCGGCGTTATTTTTCCTGGGCGGGACGAATTATATTCCATTTGCCAGCGGCAAAATGGCTTTGGTTTTAACCTCGCTTGGCGCCGTTGTTTCATTGATTTTTCTGGTGCGCTTCAGCCGGCGACACAAAGAACTGCCAAACGCTTCCTTTGTTGTACTTGGCTGCGGCTTGAGTTGGATTATTGGCGCGGCGTTTTATCTTTATATGCCGCTGGCCGGCATGTCGAATCCGCCAATGGAATGGGGTTATCCGCGAACGCTGGAAGGATTTATTCACGCCATTACCCGCGGGCAATACGATAAAATCCATCCCACGACGGGCACCGGCACAAATGCCATCCAGATTGTCGGAAGTTTCTTCCAAACCTACGGAATGCAACTCTGGAGATTTTTGGAAGGATTGATCAGCGAGTTCAACATCCTCTGCCTGCTGATCGCCCTTGTCGTATTCCTGTTCTATCGCAAAATGAAAAAACGCGAACGCTCGTGGATTATGGGCATGGTCGCGATTTTTATTTGCCTCGGACCATTTCTCGTTTTGCTGCTGAACTTTTCCTCGGACCGCCAGTCGTTGGAATTGAACCGCGTGTTTCTCACGTCGTCGCACGTGTTCATTGCAATGTCCGTCGGATACGGACTGACGCTTCTGGCGGCGTCCATGGCATCGCATTTTAATTCGCTGAGAAAAGTTTCCATTCTCGGCGGTCTTTGCGCATTGGATTTCGCGGTGTTCATGCTGTCCGTGAACAGCCAGATCGAATTCGACCCCGATTTGGCTTCTCTTTACGGATACGGAAAAATCCTTTGCTGGCTTCTCGCCATTGTGTGCATTGCGATTTTGTGGCGCAAAGGAATGGAACGCGACCGGATACTGTCCGTCGGATTGCCGGGCCTGTTTGTGTTCGTCTCGCTGGTATTTACGCTTCTGACCGTTCTGGGCGATCCGGCGCGAATCAGCGGTTTCGGTCATGTCATTCAATCCATCCATGAAGCGCTCAAACCAAATCACTACGGCCTGCCGGTTTACGCCGCCATGGTATTGATCGGCGCATCGGTTGTTTTTCTCTTTTGCGCCTGGAAATACCGCTCCAAAGCGCCGCTGGCGATCACGCTTTTCCTTTTCGCCATCATGCCGACCTACTCGGTAATGACGCATTGGTTCGACAACGAGCAACGCCAACATTGGTTTGGTTATTGGTTTGGCCACGACATGTTCACGCCGCCGTTTGTCGGACCGGATGGAAAACTCAGTTACGATAAACACTTGCGCGAACAGGCGTTGAAAGGCCCGAATGCCAAGCTCGTTTATCCGGAAATGGCGCGCGACACGATTTTGTTCGGCGGAACGGACCCGGGCCGGTTCGCGCCCACTTACATGATCTTTTGCGACAGTTTTATTCCCGACAAATGCAAGCCGATTTTTGATCAGAAATTCGACCGGCGCGACGTTTACATCATCACGCAAAATGCGCTCGCCGACGGCACGTATCTGGATTATCTCCGCGCGCAATACCAGCGCAGCGCCCAGAAAGCGCGAAGGCTGGACACGCCGTTTTTCCAGCAACTCTTCCGCTCTCCGGCGGAGCAGAAAGAAAACTGGGAAACCAATTTCCTCGCCAAAGCAGTCACGCCGCTCGACACCGCGTTCACCGCTCTTGGTGAAAAAATTGAAAAAGAGCGCCGCGCCGGAAGTTCCTATTTCAAGCCGGACGATTTTCTCAACTTGAACGATTTGACCACGCAGATCGCCAGTCAGAAAAATGCGTTTTTGCGGGAACTCTACAACGCGCTTTCGCCGAAAACAAAAAAACTGATCACGGATCACGACGACGCAAAATTGCGCCAATCACTTGCCGACGATCTCAATCGCGTGATTGAAAAAGGTCTCTACGACGACAAACCTTTGGCCGACGAAATCGCGCGACGCTGGGACGCCACTTTCAATCTTGAAGCAACCGAAAACGACATGCAGCGCGCCGCGCAGGCGCAAATGGTCAGTCAGGCCGTCCGGCTTCAGACGCAAGCCCGGCAAATTCAGCAGGTGATTTCCGAATGCGATTCCAATCTCGTCACGAAAACGGATCACGTCGTCGAGTATTTCAAAACGAACGATGTTCCGATCTCGGCGCATTTGCGGGAATTTATTCAACAGGCGCCGCAATACGCCACGCGCATTCGCCTGAATCGCGAATTGCTTGAAGCCGCGTTCCCGAAAGACATCGCGGTCAGCCTCGGCGGAGTTTATCCCGATCTGGAAATTTATATTCCCTCCCCCGCCGATTCATCGGATTGCTTTTCGGAATACATCGAAGATGCCAGCCGCCGTTTGTCCCGAAACGAACTTCGTCCCGGCGAAGATGTTTTCTACGTCACGAATTCCCTGGGACAGGTCAGCGTTCAGGTTTCGGGTCAGGTCGCCGTCATGGCGATCAATGGTTTGCTCTCAAAAGTTATTTTCGACCACAACCCGTCCAATGAATTTTATGTCGAGGAAAGTTTTCCGCTCGACTGGATGTATCCGCACCTGACGCCGTACGGCATTATCATGAAGGTCAATCGCCAGAACATTCCGGAAATCACCGAGGACATGGTCCGGCGCGATCACGAGTTCTGGTCGAAATATTCCGAACGCCTCATCGGCAATTGGATCACGTACGACACCACGGTCAAAGAAATCGCCGATTTCGCGGAGAAGGTTTATTTGAAGCGCGACTTCACCGGCTTCAAGGGCGACCGCCGGTTCCTTCGTGATGATCAGGCGCAAAAAGCATTCTCGAAACTTCGCAGTTCCATCGGTGGCATTTACGCGTGGCGATTAGGTTTTTCCTCCAGCACACCCACCCCGACGCAGTACCTTCCGAAAAATGAAGCCGAACGCCAGCGCATGATCAAGGAAGCCGATTTCGCATTCAAACAGTCTTTCGCGTTTTGCCCTTACAGCCCGGAAGCCGTGTTCCGCTACGTCCAGCTTCTCGCGAACATTGGACGCCTTGATGATGCCATTCTTGTCGCGGAAACATGTCACAAACTGGATCCCTATAACGGACAAATCAAAAACCTGGTGGATAATCTGAAAGGTTCCAAAAACCGCCCCGCAGCAGCCGCGCAGGTCCAATCGCAAATCGCCGAACTGCAAAATGAAATCCGCGCCAACCCGACGAATTTCCAAAAACTTCTCGATCTTGCCGGCCTTTATTTCCGCATTCAACAATCCGGCGCGGCCATGCAAATTCTCGATGGCATCGTGGCCAATCCCAATGCGAGCGCCAGCGCGGTTTTTGCCGTCGCGCAGGCTTACGCCCAATTGAACGATGTTCCGAAAGTGGAGGCCGCGCTGCAACGGATGGTTCAATTGGCGCCCGACGAACCCGAGGCCTGGTATAATCTCGCGGCGACCAAAGCCACTCTGGGCAAAAATTCCGACGCGATTCAGGATTTGAAACGCTCTCTCGATCTGAACGCCAAGCGTATGGCGCAAAATCCCTCCGCGCACAATCTCAAAGCCGAAGCGGAAAAAGACCCGCGCTTCAACAATCTGCATTCAATGCAGGAATACAAAACGCTGATGAGCCAATGAAAAATGAGAATGGATTAAAAATTCTCCCGGTGAAGTGAAGCATTCCTGTTTGAACCTTTCGCCGGACGATTCTTTCGTCACGCCAGCACCCGATTTGTTGCCGAGGGCGATTTCACATGGTCGAGTAAGCTGGACATTCCTTTGTGAAAATTCTGTCACCGTTGCAGGTTGATGTTGGAGTTCTCTCAAAACGAATAAAATGTGGCACTTGAATTGGTGCTGATTTCTACGGCATAAAAATTTCATTCGTGAACTATCATTTCGAGTAGGAAAAATTTGCTATTACGGAGATTTTATGAGCAATACGAAAGTCAAGAACACCGTCTGCCTTTGGTTCAACAAGGATGCGCTGGACGCGGCGCAGTTTTACACAACCACGTTTCCGAACAGCGAAATCAAAAAGATCTACAAAGCCCCCGCCGATTACCCGAGTGGCATGGAGGGCGACATCCTGATGGTGGAATTCACTGTCTGCGGCCTTCCGTGCATGGGGCTTAATGGCGGCCCTGAGTTCAAACACTCCGAAGCGTTCTCCTTCTCGATCCGGACGGAATCGCAGGAGGAAACCGATCTCTACTGGAATGCGCTTATCAACAATGGCGGCCAGGCTAGTGCGTGCGGCTGGTGCAAAGACCGCTGGGGCCTTTCCTGGCAGATAACCCCGGGCGTGTTGATGGACGCCATGGCCGCCGGCGGCGCCGAAGCCAAACGCGCCTTCGAAGCAATGATGGAGATGGGAAAAATCGACATCGCCAAAATCGAGGCTGCGCGACGGGGGTGATGGATGGTCGCGTTAGGGCAAAACAATCCCAACGGGATTGTGACCTCCAGCCCAAGGTTGCGAGGCAACGAGCTACCTTGGGGAATGGTTCGGAAAAGAATTCAACCGCAACGCGGTTGCGGCAATCTTTTGCGGACGATTCAATCCCACACATATTTCTCGTCCCATTCCATCTCGTGCTTGCGCAACAACGCGCGCAATTCGTCCTGAAAATTCATCTTGTGATGCTCCTCCTGTC
>DASSNZ010000213.1:0-6088 GCA_035701135.1 Verrucomicrobiia bacterium | reverse complement strand
GAGGCCGCAGACATGATCGCTGTGTTCGTGCGTGACCAGAACGCCCGTGAGATTTTCCGGCGCGCGGCCGATGGAAGCGAGGCGCTGGCGGATTTGGCGGGCGCTGAAGCCGGCGTCCACGAGAATTCGCGTTTCTTCCGTCTCGACATAAGCGCAATTTCCAGCGGAACCGCTGCCAAGAATTGTGAGGTGAACTGGCACGGTTCGACATTAGTCACGCGCGGGAACAGCGGCAACGATTTTCAAGCGGCCAAAGGTATTTTGCGGGTATCACCCCATTCCGAACGGACGGTTTCGACTGATAAAACCATTCAAAACGAAAACAAACCCATGAAAAAAATTTCCCTCCTGCTGGTTGACGATCACACTGTTGTTCGCCAGGGCCTGCGCGCATTGCTGAATCCCGAAGAAGATATTGAGGTCATCGGCGAAGCCGAAAACGGCCGTGTGGCCGTGCAAATGGCGCGAAAAACTCCGCCGGACGTCGTGGTCATGGACGTTGCGATGCCGCTGCTCAACGGTCTGGAAGCCACGCGGCAGATTTTGAAAACGGTGCCGTCCGCGAAAATTTTAGCGCTGACATCCTACGGCGACGACGATTGCGTCCAGCAAATGACCGAAGCGGGCGTTTCCGGATATTTGCTCAAGCAAACCGCCGCAAACGATCTGCTCAAGGCAATTCGCGAAGTTCAAAAAGGAAACGCATTTTTCAGTCCGACCATCGCCAAACGATTGCGCGATCAATGCCGCGAGGCGTTCGCCAACGGGCAGCCGGTGAAAAAAAACATCGAACTCACCTCGCGCGAATCCGAAGTGCTGCAACTCATCGCCGAAGGATTTTCCAACAAACAAATCGCCGCCGAACTTTGCATCAGTATCAAGACCGTGGAGAAACACCGCCAGCAAGTGATGAATAAACTGAACATTCACGACGTGGCCGGACTGACGCGCTACGCGCTTTCCAAAGGAATGGTGGATCGCGGCGTTCCCGCGGGAGTCCTGGCGTAAATTTCAAAAATTTCCCTGCCGCTTCGGTGTTCATCCATCACGGCCCGGCAAATCAGCCGGGTCTTTTTTTTCCAAATTTTTTTTAAAACCTCGCCGGCTCGCGGCAAAATCGCCGCGTAAAAACTCCATACTTTTCAAACCTTTCGCCTGTGACTAATCTCACGGCTCCCGTTTGGGCGTGCCGGTTTGTTTTTTCGGCACGGCTCGCGGAAGTTTATGGCATTGATTGTTCAAAAATTTGGCGGCACTTCGGTGGCGAACACCGACCGCATTAAAAATGTCGCTGCACGTGTCGCCCGGCATCACGCCCGCGGCGATAAAATCGTCGTGGTGGTTTCGGCGATGAGCGGCGTGACGGACAATTTGATCCGGCTGGCCAAGGAAATCATGCCGCTGCCGAGCGAACGGGAAATGGACATGCTGCTGGCCACCGGCGAGCAAACCACCATCGCGCTCGCCGCCATCGCGCTGCATTCGATTGGAATTCCCGCCGTTTCCTTCACCGGCGCGCAGGCGGGAATTGTCACCGATGTCGTTCACACGAAAGCGAGAATCCAGACCATCACGCCAAAAAAAGTCCACACCGCGCTGAATTCCGGCAAAGTTGTAATCGTCGCCGGTTTTCAGGGCGAAACACCGGACGGACACATCACGACGCTGGGTCGCGGCGGATCGGATCTAACGGCGATCGCGCTGGCTGCGGCACTCAAGGCGGATATTTGCCAGATTTACACGGACGTTGACGGCGTTTATACGGCGGACCCGCGCGTTGTTTCGTCCGCGCGAAAGCTCGAGGAAATTTCCTATGACGAAATGCTTGAACTCGCCAGCCTTGGCGCCAAGGTGATGCAATCGCGTTCGGTTGAATTCGCCAAAAAATTCGGCGTCGTTTTTGAAGTGCGCTCCAGTCTCAATGAAAATTCAGGAACCATCGTGAAAGAAGAAACCAAAAGCATGGAAGGCGTCGTCGTGCGCGGCGTTTCGTTTGATAAAAACCAGGCAAAGATCACGCTCGTCGGCGTGCCGGACAAACCCGGCGTGGCGGCGCGGATTTTCAAAGCGCTCGGCGGCGCCGCGATCAATGTGGACATGATCGTTCAAAATATCAGCCACGGAACCGGTGCGCCCGCGACGGATCTTTCGTTCACCACCGACAAGCCGGATTTGCTCAAGGCGCAAAAAGTCATTGAAAATCTGAAAGCGGAACTGGGTTTCCGCGATGTCATCTCAACCGAAAAAATCGGCAAGCTTTCCATCGTCGGCGTCGGAATGAAAAATCACACCGGCATCGCGGCAAAACTTTTTGAAACGCTTGCGAACGAAGGCGTGAACATTGATATGATTTCAACCAGCGAAATCAAGATTTCCGTCGTGATTGATCTGGCGAAAGGCGAGCAAGCCGTGAAAGCCGTTCACGCGGCGTTCATCGGGTAAGCCGAAATAATTCAGTTGGAATTTAACGCAAGGGCGCAAAGGAGCGGGGACGCAAAGTGGATTGCAGAAACCGGGTCAGACCGTCTCCCGTATAAAACGGAACGCTTCCTCTCCCCGCCCCTCTCCTCCATTCGGAATGGATGAGAGGGTGCCCGAAGGGCGGGAGAGGAGGAACCTCTGGTTCGGTTCAATACGCGAACCAATTCGCGGAAACCTCTCATTGCTGGTGATCCCATTCTCTGAAAAAGCATTCAAACTCCTTGCGCCTTTTCACCTTCGCGCCTTTGCGTTAAAGCTTTTCCGCATTGTCTTGGTTAAGGTTTCAGCACGATTTTGCCCGCAAGCACGCCGGTTTTTTTTATCGTGCTTTCTTCCTGCAAACGATGTGCCTCCGCCGCTTGCGAGAGCGGCAGCACGCGATCAATCTGCGCTTTCAGTTTTCCGGAACTCATCCATTGATTGATGTCTTCCGCAGCCCGTCGAAGATCCTCGGCCGTCGAACTCAAAATCGCAAAGCCATACAGCGTGCAGCTTTTGGAATAAAATGGTCCGACGGGAAAAACCGGTTTAGCATCGCGTCCGGCCATGACAATCATGCGTCCGTTCGGCGCAAGCAGCGAAACACTTTTTTCAAAATCCGGTTCGCGCAACGTTTCCCACCATACATTCACGCCGTGCGGCGCGAATTTTTTCACCGCTTCCGCGACATTTTCCGTCTTGTAATTGATGGCGAGATCCGCGCCGATTTCGCGGGCTTTGGAAACTTTTTCATCGCTGCCCGCTGTCGTAATCACCCGCGCGCCAAGAATTTTCGCCATCTGCACAACGCTGGATCCAACTCCGCCGGTTCCGCCGTTGACGAACAAAATTTCACCGGATTTCAATTTGGCCTTCTCAAAAATACCCACGTGCGCCGTGATTCCGACGAGCGAAATCGCCATGATGTCTTCGTCCGTCACATTGCCGGGAATCGGGTTGAGCCAGCTTTCGTCCACCGCCGCGAACTCGGAATACGTTCCCTGCCGTCCGTCCCAGCCCTGGCCCGTTGCCCAGACGCGATCACCGGGTTTGAAACGTTTCGCTTTCGCGCCGGTCTCGACGACTTTGCCCGCGAGTTCGCGCCCGAGAATATAGGGAAAACTCACGTTCGCCGGAACAGAGCCGCTGCGGATATAGAGATCAATCGGATTCATGTCCACAGCGGTGACCTGAACGAGACATTGCGTTTCCGCAGGAGTCGGTTTGGGAAAATCGCCGTAAATGATTTTATCCACGCCGCCGGTTTGATTGATGAACGCCGCTTTCATGGCCAGAAATTTCGTTTGAACAATCGTAATGTCAATGAACGAAAAAATTTTATTCTGATTCAGAAATAAAATTGAGCGTAACGGAAAAACGGGGAGCGTTCGCGGGCGGCGCGCAGATTTCAGCCGCTGGTCCAGGCCGAAAACTCCAACGCGTATTTTTCCGACGCACAATGACAAGAAATCAGCAAAGGATTTGGGCGAGCCGCCCAAATCGGCACGCCAGCGGCGTGCGCTACCTGCTTCTGAATCTCAATCGAATTCGCCGGCTCTGATCTATTGATTTGAAATCGAAGTGCAAACGGACACCCTGAATCCGCAATCCAGCGCAAAAAAAGTCCGTTCTTGCGAACGGGCTTTTCGATGAATCAGACAGTTCTTAAGCCTTGGCTTCCGCGGTTTTCGTTTCCTTTTCAGGAGCGGGAGCCGCAGGTGTTTCGCCAGGCGCAATGTCCACGAATTCCAGAATCGCCAGTTGCGAGGCGTCGCCCTGCCGCTGGTGCATTTTCACGATTCGCGTGTAACCGCCGTTGCGATTTTTCTGCGTCGGCGCGATTTCATTGAACAGAATTTTTGTCGCGTCCTCCTGATGCAATCGCGCGGCGACGAGGCGACGGGCGTGAATCGTGCCTTTTTTGCCGAGCGTAACCATTTTTTCCGCAACCGAGCGGGCGGCTTTGGCTTTGGCCAGCGTGGTGGTGACGCGTTTGTGTTTAATCAGACTGCAAACCAGGTTGGCGAGCATCGCATTCCGGTGTTCGCCGGTGCGGCCCAACTTGGCGGTTCGCTTGAGGTGTCGCATAAAAGTTCGGAGTTAACGGATCATCAGGCCGGAATCTTCCTTCGGCGCGTCGAGCACATCGGCGTCGAAGCTCATGCCGAGAGACAGACCAAGAGACTGGAGTTTGTCTTTGATTTCGTTCAAGGATTTCTTTCCGAAATTCCGGTATTTGAGCATCTCGGATTCGGATTTCATCGCAAGCTGACCGACGCTCGTGATGTTCGCGTTGTTCAAACAATTCGCGGCGCGCACGCTGAGTTCGATTTCGTTGACGCTCATGTTGAGCAATTTCTTGAGCTTGGACTTTTCCTCGTCCTGCTTGTCCACGACTTCCTCGAATTCCACCGCGCTCTTGTCGTAACCGACAAACACATCCAAATGATGCGCGAGAATCGCCGAGGATTGCGTGAGGGCGTCGTCCGGGGAAATGCGTCCGTCCGTCCAGATTTCCAGAATCAAACGATCGTAATCCGTGCGCTGGCCGACGCGCGCGTTTTCAACGGCGTAACGAACACGGGAAACAGGTGAAAACAAGGAATCAATGGCGATAACGCCAATCGCCTGATTGGGTTTTTTATTTTCGTCGCCGGGCAAAAAGCCGCGTCCAACTTTGACTTCCAGCTCCATCTCGAATTTTTTCTTTTTATCGAGTGTGCAGATGTGCTGGGTTGGATTCACCAATTCAATGTTCTGGTTCAGTTGAATGTCCGCCGCCGTGACTTCGCCTTCCTTGTTTGCGGAAAGCAGAAGCGTCTGCGGATCGCGAGTATGCGCGCGGAACAAAACTTTTTTCAGGTTCAAAACAATTTCAGTGACATCCTCGACAACGCCTTCGACGGTGGCGAATTCATGCATCGCGCCGTCCACTTTGATCGAGGTAATGGCAGCGCCTTCCAGCGAGGACAAAAGCACGCGGCGAAGCGAGTTCCCGATGGTGTGGCCGTAACCGGTTTCAAAAGGTTCGGCGATAAATTTTGCGTAGGTTTCCGTGGCGGTTGATTCATCTTTGGTCAACCGCTTGGGCATTTCAAAACGTCCTAAACGTACTGGCATAACTTTCTTTCTAACAATTTTAATCTGACCACCCCGGCCTGTTTATTCCCGCCGCCGGGATGATCCGTATAATTGTTTTGGACTAATGGGTTTTTGGATTCATGGATTGATGAGTTCTCTCACAACCATTATCCAATGCCCACCAATCCGATTTATGGTTTAGCGGGAATAAAATTCGACGACCGCCTGTTCGTTGGCAATCGGGTTGATTTCGTCGCGGGTCGGAATCCGCATCACAACGCCTTTCAAATCTTCCTTGTTCAACGACAACCAATCCGGCACCGCGCGGCTGGTCGCGCTTTCCAGGTTCTTCGTCGCCAACTGACGCGAAACATTCGTGCTCTTTATGCCGATCGTGTCGTTTACCTTCAAACTGTAGGACGGAACATTCACCTTGCGGCCATTTACCTGAATGTGTCCGTGCGAAACCATCTGCCGGGCTGCGGCGCGGCTGTTCGCGAAACCGAGATGGAACACGACGTTGTCCAGGCGCGTTTCCAGAATCTGC
>DASSNZ010000212.1:0-8292 GCA_035701135.1 Verrucomicrobiia bacterium | reverse complement strand
CTATCTGGAACCTGGCCATGGCAAAACGCGGCAAGGTTACTTGTGGACGTGCGCCCGTCCCCAAGGCGATGTGATTTTCCAATGGGAAACCAGCCGCGCCGCCGACTGTTTGCACAAACTGATTGCGGTGGATTTTACCGGCACCGCGCAATGCGACGGCTACAGCGCGTATCCCGCCTTCGCCGAAAAACGCGGCGGGAAAATTACATTGGCCGGATGCTGGGCGCACGCGCGCCGGAAATTTTACCAAGCCTTGGAACAAGCGCCAGCGACGGCGGGCTGGATCGTGCGGCAAATCCAACATCTTTATCAGATCGAAGCGCGCTTGAGAGAGCAGCGTGCCGGACCGCGTTTGCGTCTGGCCGTGCGCAGTCACCAAAGCCATCCGATACTTCAACGCATTCATCGCGCGCTGGTTCGATTGAAACAATCCCGCCGATACCTGCCGCAAAGCGCTTTGGGCAGCGCGCTGGATTACACCTTGTCACAATGGCCGATGCTGGAAATTTTTGCGCGAGAGGGGCGCATCGAGATCGACAACAACCTGGTGGAAAACGCCATTCGCCCGACGGCGGTTGGCAAAAAGAACTGGCTCTTCATCGGCGAAGCCCAAGCCGGAGAACGCGGAGCCATCCTTTACACGATCGTGGAAAGCTGCCGCCGTCGCGGGCTTGATCCCTACGCTTACCTGCGCGATGTCCTCACTCGTTTGCCCCACCTGACCAACTGGCAAATCAAGGAAATCACACCCGAAGCCTGGAGTAAAAAGCCCGCCCTTCTCAAAGCCGCATCATAAACGTCATACCCGTTATGCTACGACGTTTATGACTCAGCAAAACACCGTCAAGCGGCGCTTGGTATGACGCTTACTTTGCTTTGCTCCTTTGCGACGAGAAAGGAGAATAGACAAAATCGCACCCGCGAAAACAAGGGCAGCGACGATGATCACAATCTTTTTAGCATGAGATTTATGCGTTTTTCCGGTTTCCGCTTTGAACACCGGCGCCATAAGTTGGCTGTTCCACGCGACGCGCAATTTTTCCAGGGATTCAAGCTTCTTCGGATTCGCGGTTGATAAATCCATTTTTTCACCCATGTCGCGGGTGATGTCGAACAATTTTGTGCCGCTGTTGGTTCCGGGAATCACCAGTTCAAAATCTCCTTCGCGCACGGCGAAAGCGCCTTTGTCGAACATGCGCAAATATAGCGCGTTGTGCGGAGCGCCTGATTTTTCGCCGGTCAGGTAGGGAATAAGATTCACGCCGTCCAAGGGATGAGCCGGGTCCAACGGCGCGTTGGCCAGAGCGGCTATGGTGGCAAAAATATCCAGTGATATGACGGGGTTTTTATAGACCAATCCCTTGGGCAGATGCCCAGGCCATTGTGCCGCGAACGGGACCCGCCAACCGCCTTCCCAAACGGTGCCTTTTGTTCCGCGCAAAGGGCCGTTATTCGACGCATTCGCTCTTGGAAAGCCGCCATTGTCCGAGAGATAAAATATCAATGTATTTTTTTCCAGCCCAAGTTCGCGGACTTTTTCGAGCAAGTGTCCCACGCCGTCATCAACCGCGCTGACCATGGCATCGTAGGTCCGGCGTCGTTTGTCCGGGACGCTTTTGAAACGGTCCAGATACTTCTGCGGCGCTTCCAGAGGTTCGTGCGGTGCGTTGTAGGCGAGATAAAGGAAAAATGGTTTGTCTTTGTTCCGCTCGACGAAACGAACAGCTTCATCCGAAAAAGCGTCGGTTAAATACTCATTTACCGGGACCGGCGTGTAATCGCGCAAGATGTGCAACCGATAACTCTGCGGTTCGTTCCTGGCGTCGAAAAGATTCGTGATCGTCCATTCCTCTGGAAAATATTTATGTCCGCCGCCCACAAAGCCAAAGAATTCATCGAAGCCTCGCTTCAGTGGATGCAAACTCGGATGCGCTCCCAAATGCCATTTGCCAATAATACCACTGTGATAACCGACTTTTTTGAGTGCTCCGGCAAGCGTGGTTTCGGTCAGCGGAAGACCGTTTGTAATATTGCGCGGATCCCATTTGGGATTTCGTTCATAGCCGAAGCGTTGTTCGTAGCGGCCGGTCATCAGCCCGGCGCGACTGGGTGAGCAAACAGAATAGGAGACGTAGCCGTCTGCGAAATTGACACCATTGCGCACTATCGAATCCAGATTCGGCGTGGGAATATCATTACAACCATGGAATCCCACGTCGTTGTAACCCTGGTCGTCCGTCAGGATGATGATAAGATTCGGTTTGCGGATGCCTGATTTGGCGGTCGGTTCCGCTCCGCCGGAAAAAACGAGCGTTGACAAAAACAACGCGCAGAAAGTCAACCACTTCAACCCCGGCAAAATTTTGAATTTCACGGCGCGCAGTTTAATTTGGGAATGTGGAATTACAATCTATAAGGTGACGGAACGGGGAGGATGGGCGATCCTTTCGAATTTTGTCATGGGAAATTGAACTGCCTCTTTTGGATTTTATTTTTTTCTTTTCTGAAGACCAAAGGCGTTTTCCATGGAAATCAGATTGCCGTGCAACAGTGCTGCTGCCAACATTCGCTTTTTGTTTCTCATGAGAATCATTCAAAAAGCAAGACGACGATTTGTCGAAAAAATGCAGGCATTGATGGCTGATGACTGGCCGAAGCCGCAATATCCGCCCCTCCTCGAAGATCCGGTATTCTTGTTTATCCTGACGCCGCCTCATTCCGGTTCCACAGCGCTCGCGCAAGTTTTAAACAGCGGGTTCACGAGCACATTACTGGAGGAACGCGCGGAAGGCCAGTGGCTCGTTCCGGGCCTATGTCAAAAGGACCGATGGAATCCAAACAAGTATGTGGACTGGGAATCTGTGAGAGCCGTTTGGTTTTCAAGGTTATCTTTTATCGAAAGACTCGTTGGAAGCAGAAATGTTGTCATCGAGAAAAGCCCTCCGAACATGATTCGGGCTGAGACACTTCTTAGGGCATTTCCAAGGCACAAAGTTGTCGTATTCAATCGCAATCCTTATGCATGCTGCGCCAGTATTTTATATCGGAAACACAAGCCTGTGGAAATTTCCCGCGACAAGCGGCTGGAAACTTTGAAGACTGTGGCCGTGTTATGGGCGCTTCGATCCGACCTTCTCAAAACGCACGTTGAAACATTCTCTCCTGTTTCTTTTACTTATGAAGCTTTCTGCAAGGATCCCGACAATAAAGTCCAAGAAGTTATCGCGCAAGTTCCTGAATTGAGAGGTATAGATACGAAAAGAAAAATCCGGGTGAAGGACTACAAACCACAGGGAATTTTCAACCAGAATGAACGGCAGATCGGGAATCTTTCACATGAAGAACGAAAATCAATTGGAGAAGTGCTACGTCCTTACGAAGCTGTGCTCCGTTTTTTCGGCTATACCAGCGATTGGCAAAAAAATATCGAGCAAGGTGGCGCGGGGACAGCTTAATCGTGAATTGCCAAAACGGCAGTTTGTTTCTCTATTCGAAATTTTCAACGCTTCATCTTACCCAAGAACGTCATCCACAAGAAACATCGGGGGAAGCATTTCTTAAAGTTTCCTTCGCCTTCATTCCAGGAGGTGGCGGGAAAGGGACCGCTGCCCTGCCCGTTGGATTTTCCAATGGCAAATTTAACTTGCCCTACCCCTCCACATAGATCGGTTCCTTGATTCCTGAGAGCAGGGAAAAATTTCTCAGCCGCTGCATCAGCGCCGGCGTGACGCGATTTCCCGCCGCGACAATCAGGATGCCGTCCCGGGTTTCGATGTCGGAGCGGAGCAGATGGCCGACGCGCAGGTTCACAAATTTCAACGCGAGCGGCGGTTTGACGGCCGATGCGGATTCGGGCGACGCGAGTTGAAAACAGGAATCCAGCGCCGCGAGAATTCGCGGGTCGTAAAATCCTTTTTGGTCGCGCAATTGTTTGATTGCCACGGCGCGTGACATGCCGTCGCTTTCGTTCGATGCCAGCGCGCCCAGCACTTTCAACATTCTCGCGCCGAGCGGAATTTTTTCCCCCGCGATGTCGTCGTCCGGAAATCCCGAGCCGTCGTAGCATTTGTCCTGGTAGGTAATGATCCGGGAAATTCCCTCCAGGCGCGGAATCTGCGCGAGCAGACTTCCGCCAATCGCGGGAATGCTGGAAAACATTTTCTGTTCGCTCTCGGAAAGCGGCAGACCCTGGCGTTCTTTCAGCAGCAGTTCGGGCGGAATCGTGATGGAACCGATCTGCGAAAGCATCGCCGCGACTTCGAGTTCCCAGGTTTCCCTGATGCCCAGCGTTTCGGCGAGAAGGCGGATGTTGTCGCGCAGCATCTGCGACTGGCCGAACAGTTTCGGCTCGGCCATTGCGAGAATTTCCGTCAGCACTTTGACGCTGCCATGAAGCGTGTTTTCCAACAACTCGCGTTCAGTCGTAAGTAATTGATGCTGGCGCATCGCGGCGTTCAAGGCTTCGATCAGGTTCGGACAGGGCTTGTTGAGAAAACGAAAAATATGTCCCTGGTTGATCGCTTCGATTGCGGTAATCTGGTCGCCGTTTCCGGTGAGCATGACGCGGACGATGTCCGGCGCGATCTGTTTCACGCGCGAGAGAAATTCCACGCCATTCATTTCAGGCATCTGCATGTCGGCCACGACGACGGCGTAATCCCGTCCGTCGCCGAGCAACGCCAAACCTTCCGCGCCGCCGAGCGCGGTTTCGATGGTGAATTGCTTGCGCAGCACGAGGCGGAACGCGTCGAGAACATTCGGTTCGTCGTCAACAAATAGAATTTTCTTCATGGAGTGGTTTTTGCGGTCTGTTTTATTTCGGACGGAATCTGAATCGGCAGGCGAATGATGAAAACCGTTCCGCGTCCGACTTCGGTTTCAAAACTCAGGCTTCCGCCGTGCTGATCCACAACAACGCCGTGGGCGATGGCCAGTCCCTGACCGGTCCCCTTCCCCAACGGTTTGGTTGTGAAAAACGGATCAAAAATCTTGTCGCGAATCGCTTCGGGAATTCCGGTGCCGGTATCGCGGACGCGGATTTCGGCCACGCCGCCGGACAATCCGGTTGAAATCGTGATGGTTCCCTTGACTGCGGGATTCGCGCCGATTTTTTCCGCAATCGCGTGCGCGGCGTTGATGACGAGATTCAGAATGACCTGGTTGAACGAACCCGAAAGGCACGGGACGCGCGGCAGGGTTTCATCAAAATCCTTCACAATTTCCGCGACGTGTTTCCATTCGTTGCGCGCGACAGTGAGCGTTGCGTCAATCGCTTTGTTCAAATCCGTCAATGTTTTTTCCGTGTTGTTAGGATGTGAAAAAACATTCATCGCGCGGACGATTCGCGCGACGTTGTTCAAGCCTTCGAGCGATTGCTGAATCGCTTTGGGAATGCCTTGCGCGAGAAATTCCACATCCGCGCTGGAAATGGCCTGCTCGGTTTCGGCGATGATTTCGCGCGTTGCCGCGTTTATTTTCATCGCGGCGAACAATTTTTCGTACTGCTCCAGTAATATTTTCAAATCAGCGAAGGACGTTTGCAGGAATTGCAGGTTGTCGCCGATGTATTGCGTCGGCGTGCTGATTTCGTGCGCGATGCCGGCGGCGAGGCGCCCGATGGATTCCAGTTTTTGCGCCTGGCGAAGCTGAATTTCCATGAGCCGCCGTTCGGTTTCGGCTTTTTTGCGTTCCGTGATGTCATTTCCGAAACAGATCATTTCCGCGTCGGCGCCGGCTTCGTTGTGCCGGCTGATGGAATTCCAACTCACGACTCGCTTTTCGCCGGTTTTGGTCGTAAGCGTCATTTCGTAATCGCGCAACGGGCCTTTCTCGAAATCGCGGAACAATTGTTCGACCTGTTTGAATTGCTCCCCGGGATAAAGCAATCGCCACCAGTTTTTTCCGATCAGTTCCGACGGCGAATATCCGGTGTGTCGGGAAATCGCGGGATTGATAAAAGTCGTGGAGCCGTCGGATTTCACGCCGGCGATCAGCGCGGGCGTGCCCTGAATGATCTGGTCAATGTAATCCCGCTCGGCGCGGAGCGAGAGGTTGGTTTCCTCGAGTTTCGCCGTGCGTTGCGCGACGAGTTTCTGAAGTTGTTCGACCTGATTTTGCGCCTGCGCCGCGAGGTTCCATTTCTCGGCGAGCGCGTAAGCCATCTGCCGGATTTCCGTGATGTCGAACGGTTTTTTTAAAATCAGCAAACGGTCCGTGTGGCCGAATTGTTCGATGATGCGATGCCAGGAATAATCGGTGTGGCCGGTGCAGATGATGATTTGCAGATCGGAACATTCCTTCCAGATGTGGCCGATGGTTTCCAATCCGTTCCAGCCGGATTTCATCCGCAAATCCACAAACGCCATCGCGTACGGACGCTTTTCGGCGAGCGCTTTTTTCACAAACACCAGGCCTTGCCCGCCTTCAAATGCGGAATCAATTTCGAACAGCGGAAAATCCTGATCGCGCAATTTTACATTCGCGCCCCCGGCGTCCGGCGAAAGCATCAGTTGAAACGCCTCGTGAACCGCCGCTTCATCATCAATGACCAGAATTCGATAGACCCGACCTTTCACGAGTGGATTGTTGGCTGTTCCGGGAAGTTAAATCAATCCTTCGAGAATGACCGGAATGCGTTCCAGGCTGCGCTTGAGACTGGCGCGCACGATCGCCTGCTCGGCTTCGGTTTGTCTGGCAAACAACGTTTTCCAGCCGGACGATTCCATCCAGCTTTCCGGTTCGGAAATTCCCGGATCGCCGCTGTCGCCGATTTTTGCCTTGCGAATCAGAAGATTTGCGATCTGAACCGCGCTGACGGTTTTGCGATGATTCGCGGACAATTCCGGCTGATGATGAAATTGCGCGATGTCAACGAACACTTCCGTCAGCATTTGTTTTTTCAAATAAATCGCGCCAAGCTCCGTGTGGTCCATCCCGAGAACATTTTTTTCGATCTGCAACAGGTCGCCGTTCGGCTCGAGTTTCACCAGATAAATCGCGGCGAAATGTTTTGGAAACGTCGCGGCCATGACGATTTTTCCCATGTCATGCAGCAGTCCTCCAAGATAAAATGTGTCGTCGTTGGACGGTTCGACGATTTCCATGATTTCACGCGTCAGAATGGCCGTGCCGATGCAGTGACGCCAGAATTCGCGCCAGGCAAATTTCGGATGTCCGGCGAGTTTCTGCATGTCTTCGATAATCGGAGTGACCATCGCCAGTTCGCGGATTTGACGGACGCCGAGATAAAAAACCGCTTCCTCGATATTTTTTATCGGACGAGAAATGCCGTAATAAACCGAATTGACCAGGCGCAGCAACCGCGCGGTGAGACTGGGATCGCGCCGGATGATTTCGGCAATCTGGAACGTGAACCGCTGGTCCGCGCCGAGCAATCCTTTCAGCGCGTTGTTGATGCTGCTCAGGGAGGGCAGCGACGGGCATCCGTTCAGCCGGGTTTCAATTTGTTTGCGATCCAGCGGTTCACACGGAGTCGCGGCTCCAGCAACATCGGTTGACATGGTTTTCCTATCGTCGTCGAATTCGATTCAGTTAAGCAGTAAAAACCGGCTTCAGAAAGAAATTTTCTGCAATGTAGAATTAAAATGAAGCGCCCGGCATTCGAAGAATTGAAAACTCACCTCTTCAGCCGATAAAACCGGCGTGGGAAATTTGTGGATTGCAGGTCCACGAAAACGCTGTTCGCTCCGGCGCCGGAATTGGTTTCAATCGGCGACCAGTCAACCAGATTGGTCGAGCCTTCAATCATGTAGGAAATTCCGGATGGCACCGAGAACGTCAATTGTGCCTGCCCGTTGGTAAATGCCAGCGATTGAAACTGGAACGGTTTTGCGCCGGAATTCGTCGTCGTCACGGAAATATCGTCCAGCAACCAGCCGGGATGAACGGCATCTTCCAGCGTGAAAAATCCGTAGTAGAAACCAATCCGAATCACATGACCGACATACGGCGTCAGATCGTATTCCGCTTCCTCCCATCCATCCGAACTGTCGTCCACTTCCGCCAAAGGTATCCACGCATTTCCGTTATTCGTGGAAACATCAACTTCGCCGGATTCGTAAATATCCGAATCCGATTGCGAGCTGAAATCGTAACTCTGCCAGAACCGCAGCGTCGCGCGGTCGCCGCCGGTCAAATCAATCGCCGGCCCGGCAAGCGTGGTGTCGCCCAGCCCAATGACATCGCCGTTGAGATTGCTGCCCCAGGCGTTTTCCGGCGAATGCGCCTGAGTTTCGAGTCCGTTGTTCGGATGACCCAGCGTCCAGGTCGTCG
>DASSNZ010000211.1:0-8685 GCA_035701135.1 Verrucomicrobiia bacterium | reverse complement strand
CTTCATGCGGCAAAATGCGGAGCAGAACCGCTTCGTCGTCGGGATTCAGATCGGTGAAAATTTCCGCAATGTCCGCCGCGGGAAAATCGCAGAGGATGGCGCGAAGCTGTGTGAAATCGCGTTTCGCGATCAAGTCCACCAGCTCAGGTTGCAGCAAATTGCCGATCACACGCTTAATGAAACCGAACTGCCGCGTTCGCGCAAAATAAAAAGGGATTTTTCAGACTGAAAAGCATTACATTGCGGCATGAGCAAAAAGAGCGGCGAGATCGCGGCGCTGGTCAAGGAATTTGGCGGGCGGGAACTGAACGCGCATTATCTCGGATATTTTTCGTGCTTCAATCGCGGACTTTATTTCGAGGCGCACGATGTGCTGGAGGAACTTTGGCTGCCGCAACGGGCAGGGGAGAACGGCGCGTTTTACAAAGGGCTGATTCAACTTGCCGGAGCGTTTGTGCATTTGAAAAAAAACCGGCTTCGTCCCGCCGCCGCGCTGTTCAATCTCGCGGAATCGAATTTAAAAAAATTTCCCGGTACGCACGAGCATTTGGAAATCGAAACTGTTCTGCGTTTGATTCAACTCTGGCGCGGGCGATTGGAAACCGGACGATTTGAAATCAATCCGCTGAACGCCGAGACCGCGCCGGAACTCAGGCTGATTTCGTGAGGGTTTTCAACCACGGATGAACACGGATTTTGGAAAAGCTCGCGTGAATCAAAAATTAAGGACGAGCCAAAAAATTGTCCGGCCAGCCTGGTAAATTATTTCAGTGTTTCAGCTTTCAGTATTTCAGCGTTTCCCTTGGCACTACGCCTGCTTATCCGATGTGCTATGAGAAAAATTATGATCGGAATCGGGGTGCTGACGATTATGGTCGGCATCGTTTGGGCCGGAAAAGCGTGGAGCACGCTTCGGGTCAACGCCCGGACCGCCAGTTTTAACGAAAACGTGGATAATCTCTTCGCGGCGTTGCAAAAATACAAGGAACGCGTCGGTTCGTATCCCATTGGCAGCAATGCGGAAGTGGCGAAAGCGCTGCAAGGCGCGAATCCCAAAAACGTCATCGTCATCGTCGGCCGCAAGAACGAGGTCAACGACAAAGGTGAATTCGTGGATCCCTGGGGAACCCCGCTGCGAATCTATTTTTCCGACACGGGAGTCTTGATCCGCTCCGCCGGGCCGAATCGCCGATTCGATGACAGCACTGTCCTGGAAGCGGACGATTTTATCCGCTCGAATTAAAACGGGACACAGATGGCGCAGGCATCATTTTCAACAGCCTGAGACTTGCGCAAAAGGCGCTGCCGACTTGCGGTCGGGCAGGAGAAAGATTTCAAATTGAACCCATTGCTGCCGACAAGATGTCGGCAGCACATTACCCGCGCCGCTACGCAGAAACAATTTCCCGCAGCGCGTTCACGCACCGGGCGTTTTCCTTGTCAGTTCCGATAGAAATGCGAATCCATTCCGGCAATTGATAACCGCCCATCGGGCGCACGATAACGCCGCGCTTTTGTAATTCCTCAAAAATGCGTTGGCCCGCGCCGACGCGAACAAGAAGGAAATTCGCCGCCGAGGGAACAAATTCCAATCCGAGTTTTCGCAATTCCTCCTCGAAAAATTTCAGGCCAAGAGCATTGTTCTCGCGCGTTTTCCGAATGTGTTCGGAATCGTCCAGCGCCGCGAGCGCGCCGGCCTGCGCGATGGAATTGATGTTGAACGGCTGACGCACCTTTTCGAGCATCGCGATAATTTCCGGCTGCGCGATGCCGTAGCCGATTCGCAATCCCGCCAATCCGTAAATTTTGGAAAACGTCCGCATCAGTAAAATGTTAGGCGCATTCCCCGCGATGATTTCCGAAACGAAATCCGCCGCGTCATCCAGAAATTCGATGTAAGCCTCGTCGAGAACGAGCAGCACGTTTTTCGGAATTCGCGCCGCAAACTGAACGAGTTCGTTTTTGGAAACGACCGTTCCCGTCGGGTTGTTGGGATTTGCCACGAACACGACGCGCGTTTTGGGCGTGATCGCCTTGAGCATCTCCGCCAGATCGTGACCGTGATTTTTTGCCGGAACGGTGATAACGTTCGCGTTGAAAATTTTCGCGACGAGCGGATAAATCGCGAAGCAAAATTGCGACACGACAATATCGGAATCCGGCTGCATCAAAGCGTGGCCGACGAATTCGATGATTTCATTCGAGCCGTTTCCGAGAATCAGATTCGCGGTTTGAACACCGAGTTTCTCCGCGAGTTTTTGTTTCAGATAAAAAGCGTTGCCGTCCGGATAAAGATTCAGATGCGCGAGGACGTTTCGCATCGCGGCCAGCGCGGCGGGCGACGGTCCGAGTGGATTTTCGTTGGACGCGAGTTTGATGACATCGGCCGAGGGCAGGCCGAGTTCGCGCGCAACTTCTTCGATTGGACGGCCGGGCTGATAGACCGGCAACTCCTTCAGCGCGGGATTAAATGGAAGTGTGGGCATGTTTTAACGATTCAAGAATTTTCGGAACGTTCACATTTTTTGCGATTAAATCGCGAATCAGAAAAATTTTCTCGGCATCGGTCGGACGCGTTTTCACGGTTAAATCGTGAACCTTTGCCGCCACCTCATAACTGTCCGGCGCGGCGAGCAAAACGGGAACAGGCATCGCGCGAATCACTTTCAAGACGCTGGCGCTTGGGCGAAAATTTCCGGTGAGAACAATGCCCGCCATTTTTTCGCTGTTGGATTCCAGGCTCGCGCAGGCGGCGAGAATGATGTCCTCGCGGTCGCCTGGCGTGATGAGCAGCGCGCCGCGCCGGAAAAATTTGATGGCGTTCTGCGCGCCCATCGCGCCGACGATGACTTCCTCGACGAGGCTGCGGAAATTTCCGTTTTCATTCAACATTTCGGCGTCAAGCTCCTCCCGGATCAATCCGATTGTCGGGCTGGAAAGAACGCGTTGATGCGGAACGACGCCGAGCAGTTCAAGTCCTTTGCGCTTCAGGCCGCGCCGCGCAAAATCGGTGATGTAATCCATTTTTTCGCCGATGACTTTATTGATGATCACGCCGATGATTTCGACGCCTTCCTTTTCATACAAAGCCTGGTTCAGCGCGACTTCATCAATCGGTTTTCCGATTCCGCCTTGCGTCACAATAATGACTTTCGCGCCGAGCGTTCGGGCGACCTGCGCGTTCGACAGATCGAAAACCGAGCCGACTCCGGCATGGCCGGAACCTTCGCAAAGCACAAAATCTTTTTCCCACGCGACGCGATCAAACGCTTTCTGAATTTTTTTTACCAGCGCGTCGTTGTTGGCAGACTCGAGATATTTTCGCGTGAAATCCGGCTCGACGGCGATGGGGCTCATGTCCACGAGCGGACAATTCAAACGATAAACGCTGTCCATCAAAACCGTGTCTTCGTCAATTTTGTGCTCTTCGATTTCCACAAACCGCTGGCCGACCGGTTTGATGTAGCCGATGCGCGGAAAATATTCCTTGAGCGCGGCGATCAATCCCAGCGAAGTCGTGGTCTTGCCGTCATTCTGCCGCGTGGCCGCGATGAAAACGCGCGGGGTAATGGTGTTCATTGGGAACTTAAATTCGTTGAATAGATTAAATAGTTAAATAAGTTTTGATTTGCCTAACAATCAACGAATCACTCATTTAACAAATTTCTTTTTCGCCCATTTCATTCTCCCGGCAGTTTTTCACCCGCGCCCGGATATAATTGATTGTATTCGATGGATTGCACGCCGACGATTGCGGCGACGCCGAGAATATCGTGCGCGTTGGAGCCGCGCGAAACATCGGCCGCCGGACGATCCAGTCCGAGCAAAATCTGGCCGTACGCATTTGCGCGCGCGATGTGCCGGACGAGTTTGCTTGCGATATTTCCCGAATTCAGTTCCGGAAAAACCAGAACGTTCGCGCGTCCGCCGACTTTGCTGTCCGGCAATTTTCGCGACGCGACTTCGCCGACGAGCGCGGCGTCCACCTGCATTTCGCCGTCGAAATCCGCCTCGATTCGTTTTTCCTCCGCGCGTTTTCGCGCGAGAGCGGTCGCGGCCTGGACGCGTCCAATGGAAGGATGCGTCGCGCTTCCTTTCGTCGAAAAAGAGAGCAGGGCGACGCGCGGCCGGACGCCGAGGAGTTGCCGCGCGAGTTGCGCGGTGGACACGGCGATGTCCGCGAGTTGATCCACATTCGGTTCAGGAATTACGCCGCAATCCGCCATGAACAAAACACCGTCTTCGCCGAAGCGCGAATCTTCCACTTCCATAATCTGGCAACTCGAAGCCGTGAGCGCCTGCGGCGCCATTTTAACAATTTGAAATAAGGGACGAAGCACGCTGCCCGTCGTGTGGCTCGTGCCGGAAACCAATCCATCCGCCTGGTGCATCGCAAGCATCATCGCGCCAAAATAATTCGGCTGCATGATCGCCTGTCGCGCTTCCGGCGCTTTCAACCCTTTGGCCCTGCGCAACGCGCCGAAACGGCGGGCAAAATTATCGAGATCTTCGCTTTCCGCCGGATTGATGACGCGAATGCCTTCGAGCGAAACGTTCAGTTCCTGCGCGAGTTCCTTGATTTTGGCGCGGTCGCCCAAAAGAATCGGCGCGCCGAGGCGAAGCGAATAAAATTGCCGGGCGGCCTGAAGGACGCGCGGTTCCGAGCCTTCCGGAAAAACGATCCGCTTCGGATGGCGCTGCAATTTTTCAATGATGTTCCCTATAAAGCGCATGGCCGTAAGTTACCGGGCATCGCGGAAAGCGCAATGATACAAGTCCGCGTTTTTTTCGGCGGTGATAGCGTGAAAGAGTTGAATGCGAAGCGAACAATTTTCGCGGTGTGACTAGAGCCTGGCAAATGCAATTTATGTTATCCTGAAAACAAAAGACGGCAAGGGCTTCTTGCATTCCCTTGCCGTTTAATAGGTTAAGGAAAAGTGAAGGTGAAAAGAAAGAATTTTAAAAACTTCATTGACATAGAAATAGGTTTCTGACAACATGGCAGCCGTTCCAGCCGTTCCAGCCGTTCCAGCCGTTCCAGGCGGGCGGAAGAAAAACGGAAAACAGGATTCAAGATTGAAAAGCCAATGTCGGTTCGGGTAGTGCCGAAAATTGAAGCTATGAAAATGAAAACTGGATGTACACTGGATCACAGGGAGTTGACCGGTTGTTCTCGATGGTTGAAACTGGAGTCCCCTATCCCGAGCAGTTGTTTCTTATTGGCTATTTCATCACTTAGCAAACAACAAAGCTGTTCCCGATGCCTATCACGAGCATGTTGGCGCACTGTGATATTTGTTATCGCTATGGCTTTGACTTGCGCAGGGCGGACTCTGACTGCGCAGCCCGCTATGGTTGAAGTGCTCACCACAAACTCTCCATTTCTTCGTTATCTCAACAACCCGCCTTGGATCAAGGATATAAGCTTTAGAGTAAGTGTCCACTTCAAAGCAGGTCGTATCCCGGGACACGTTGACAGAGAGGAATGGGGCAGCATTACCTACACCGGCGCCCTGCAACCGACGGGTTTCGTTCTTGAACCTATCACGTTCCCTCCTAAAGGCTTCGGCCCTCCGGCGATGACTGGAATGCGGACTGTGGCAGGGCTTTCGGATTCTTACTATTGGAGTGCATACTGGGGAGGAGATTCCCTCGTGGCTGAACGCGCCTTGACACTTAGTTCTACCCATAGTGATTTAGGTGGTTCCGATAAAAATGTCGGACAAATAGCTGTTCAAGCCTTTATTAAATCTATTGAAAAACAGCGTTTTTTGGGATTTCCGAACTTACGGACTAATTCAATCAAGCTACGCGGGTCATCGTTCCAAGCAAGGACGGCTGATGGAGATATTCTCATTGGAAACGTTCTCAGCGTCAGTAACGATCTCCCGCTTTTTCTCCGCTACCATGGTGAAGCCGATTCGGCAGCGATAACGACGATTCACTATAGGTATGCGCCGAATAACCCCGTCCCTGACTACTTCGAAATTACGTCACGGGCTACCAAAGGCGAAACGCAGACCAATTGGATTGAGAAAGTCGAATTCGGCGTGGAACCTTCCTTAACGAAAGGTTATGCCCCCTCCATGTTTTTCACGAATTTGGACACCTTTGATACAGTGATTATTTATTCCAACGGTAATCGGTACCAACTCAAGTCGAAAGTGGGCATGGTAGCTCTCCCCGATGGACCAATGCCAGAGCTTCCTCATTCAATCATCAGCCGAAAGATGACCTTGGGCATTTTAATATTTGCCGCCGTAATTGGGTGGCTGTTATTACGGCAGGTAGTGAAAAGGGAAAAACCAAAACTATAACAGCCGGAAAACAAAACAACAACCCAATGAAAAGTACATACAAATACATCAGATACATCAGCACTGCGAGGAGGAGGCTCCCCCTGCTGCCGACAATGGCTGTGGCCCTCAGTATGGCGTTTGGAGCCATAGCCTGTTATACTCAGACGCCACATCCCTGCAATTCCTCCATCAATGGCGGCACATGCGTCTTGAGTCCTTATTCGCCACCGAACCTTCCTTGGTTTTCTTTTCTCTACGGTCACGGAGGGTACACAGACTTCTGGGATGACGGCACCCCGCACTGCGAATATGTTTACGCAAGCGACGGAACAACCGATTGCGGAACGTTCTACACTGGCGTAGTTGTTGGCGGAACAGCCTGTCCCTAGCTGCACGGCGAATTCAGCTAGTGTAATAAATTACAATCGGTGTCGCCGCAAATTACTCGAATCTTCACGTTTCACTTGAACGTGCCACATGCAACTATAGCTTCTTTGTTTGCGAAATTGCTCGTTCAGGCTGCTTGGATAAATCGAAATCGACGATTTGACAGTAATTTGCGGTTACAGAATGCGCCTTTTGAAGGTGTCCCGAGCTTACAGTGATTCGCTTGAAAGAAGCTTACGTTCTGGAGCGGATCTCTTTATCGATCGTTCGGGTTTGATCAGGAGATCCGTTCTGTTGCAATCTACGCGATCTAAAATCGCATAACGTAGAAAGTCTTTGTGAGATGTAGTTCGCCCCTGTGCTAAGGGTCGTTGACAACTTGCTCAGATTTTGATGTGCATACCGGTTCTTTAGATCCGTTTGATTTTCTCGATCATTGAGGCGTGTTAGTGTAGTGTAAATGACAGAACTTTACGATCAATGTCGCCGCAAATTACTCGAATCTGCACATTCCACTGTAAAGTCGGAACTGTTACAGCACACTAGGGATTTTTCATTTACGAAAACTTGCAAAACTTGGAAAATTACCGTTATAGGCATTTTATGCTTCACGGTCATCGCGAAAATTTTCAGCCTTTTGCACCCGACCGCATTGTTGCTTGAACCGGATCCTGTCTTTGGAATCCCTATAAAGTACATGGTGTTTGCTGCGTCTGTGACCGAGATATTGCTGGTTGTTTTCTTATGGTGCGCCCGCGATCTGTCCAATTCGGCTTGGGCTGTAATCTGGTTCTCGCTTGCGATCATCGGATACCGCATACTGGCCCATTCGAGCGGACACTCCTACTGCCCTTGTCTCGGTGATGTTGCAGACTGGTGGCCATGGCTGGGTCAGCATGAAAATCAAGTGCTGATGACAACAGCGATTTGGCTGTTGTTGACATCGCTAGCGGTATTGCTCTCGTTGCGTGTGGAGCCGGTGTACCTCGAAGGCCTGAAGCGGACAATAGCAGCCGCTCACCTTGAATCTCCGATGATTGGCATGGCGTTGGCCGTGCTCGGATTACTCGTGGTGCTGGTCACTTGCGTCCCACTATATATTCCGTTCAACGGTGGGGCTGATGAAGGGATTGAGCTCTCGAAAATGCTTTTACTCTATCGCCGTCCTGATTTGGCTTTGCTTGCGTCGGGCAGCCAGCCGTGGCTTTATTCACATATCTTCGCCTCCGTATTCAGCGTTACCGGTTTTGAACCGTGGATTCCACGCGCAGTAAACATCGCTTTTCTCGGAGTTCTTTTACTGACGCTTTCGCGCTTTATGCCGGCAGGTGCGGAGCGATGGCATTGGGTTGGTGGTTGCATCTTTTTTCTAACGTGGCCGTCGGTGTTTTACCTTTCAGTATCCGCAAGGCCCGATTTGGCAGCGCTGGCCCTTGCTGTCCTGGCGGTTGCTGTTTTGCCACAGTCGCGGAAAGAGTGGCGAATGTGGAGATTCGCGCTATCGGGTTTACTTCTTGCTTTGGCTGCCCAACTTCGCGTAGCTAGCTTGATGGTAATAACGGCCGGGGCAATCTCGTTGATATTGGTGAACAAAAAGGAAACCCGAGACGAGGCTGGCGACGCGGAAATATCTAGTTTGTTTCGACAACAGTTCTGGCTGGGCCTGTTTTTCGCATCCATCTTTTTCGTGATCTCATTTGCGCTGTTTTCCGCCTGGCACCCTTCGACAGACTGGCGGTCGTTGTTCAGCAGTTTCCGAATGACTGCGCTTGCACCGCAAGCAGCGAGCTATCGTTTCGCTTCTCGTGATCTTCTTCGATCGCCAGCGACGATGGCTGCTGTCCTGGTAGGTATCTCGTTACTCTCGCATAGGCGACTTCTCGGCAACGCCGCGTCTGTGCTGACATTTCTGGCTACAGTGGTGGTGGTAAGTATTGGAGTTCGCCCTTGGTGGTATTACGACATGGTATATTTTTCTATTCCCATGGCTATTCTTGCC